>QIHS01000099.1 GCA_003229095.1 Woeseia sp.
GCATAAGGCTGAATTGGCCGAATGTGCGTGACAGCGAGAATTTCGTCCGCGCAGATTTTCCGTCACCCCTGACGACGACATGTCTTTCCCCATTCTTGCGGTGCTCTACAAAAAGCGGCGCATCCACCTGCCGATCGCCGAACTGCCAATCGCCGGCAACCAGCGCCATGTAGTTCTTCTCGACGCGATTCTGACGAAAACGTTCGTGGAGCTCACGCAATGCACTGCGTTTTTTTGCCAGAACAAGGCAACCGGAGGTATCCCGGTCAAGGCGGTGCGCCAGCGAAAGATCACGACATTCCGGGCGTGCTGCGCGCAACAATTCAATGGCGCCATGACTGATGCCACTGCCACCATGCACCGCCAGCCCGCTCGGTTTGTTGATGACCAGGATTCGCTTGTCCTCGAACAGAATCTGATTTTCGAGACTCTCGATCTTGCCGCTGGGCACCGCTTCTACCGGGCTTGAATCGATACGAACCGGCGGAATTCTGACCTCGTCACCGTCAACCAGGCGATATTCGGCGCGTATTCGCCCACCGTTCACGCGCACCTCTCCGCGCCGCAAAATCCGGTACAAGCGCCCCTTGGGCAGGCCCGGCAACTCGCGCCTGAGGAAATTGTCGATTCGCTGGCCTGCAAGCTCTGCATCGATGCGAATCTTGCGCACGGCGGTTTGTGGGATGTGATCGAGAGATGTGCTGCTGGATATCATGAAATCAGACTTATTTTAGTTAGCTCAGTGACTTATTTCGCATTGCCGGGGCCGGCAGCTATGCTATATTACCTCCCCGTGACGGCAAATGGGCTTTTTTGCTCGCCGCACGAATGGCTTATCCGCCGGATTTTTACACGATTCTGCAAGATCAAGATGACTCGCAAATCAACCCGTCCGGCAAATTTAAGCGTATTTTTTATTCATTCCTGGCCTCGTTTCGATGAGACCAGACTCCACGGTAGCAAGCACGGTAATCCGGCGAGCGCCGACGCGGCAATGCCGCAGGGTATAAATGATCAGTTTTGTACTGGGCCTGATGGACATTATTCAGGACCACACGAAGTCAGTTAATCGAAGCGCGGGCAGTCCTTGCCCAGCGCTGCATTATGCATCTCCCTGCGCCACCGTATCGCCCTCATTCAGCCGTCCTGGTTTGCTGCCCGCGAAATACCAACAAGAAGGGCATCATGAAAAGAATGTTAATCAATGCAACTCAGGAAGAAGAGTTGCGCATGGCAATGGTCGATGGCCAGAGCCTCTACGATCTCAATATCGAACTTCCAGCAAGTGAACGTACCAAAGCCAATATATACAAAGGTGAAATAACCCGAATCGAGCCCAGCCTCGAAGCGGCTTTTGTCAATTACGGCGCTGATCGGCACGGCTTCCTGCCGCTTAAAGAGATATCCAGCGAATATTTCGTCAAGGATGTCGAACCCGGCAAGAAGATCAATATCAAAGACGTCCTGAAAGAAGGACAGGATATCGTCGTCCAGATCGACAAGGAAGAGCGTGGCAACAAGGGCGCGGCTCTAACGACCTTCGTCAGCCTGGCTGGCCGGTTCATCGTGTTAAAACCCAATAAACAGCGCTCAGGCGGCGTGTCGAGACGCATCGTTGGCGAAGACCGCGATCTGGCCCGGCAGTCGATGCGGGACGTCGAAATACCCGATGGCATGAGCGTCATCCTGCGCACAGCCGGCATTGACCGCAGCGCCGAGGAACTCAGCTGGGATATAGACAACCTGATGGCGGTCTGGCAAGCCATACTGAAAGTGGTGGTGCAGCAGGCGACTCCATTTCTTATCTACCGGGAAAGCAACGCCGTGGTACGGGCGCTGCGCGACTACCTGACCAACGAAGTTGGTGAGATTCTGATCGACGACGAGGCCACCTACAAAGAAGCGCAAGAGTTTGTCGAACAGGTAATGCCGCACAACCTGCGTAAATTGAAACACTACGAAGACGATGTGCCATTGTTCACGCGCTACCAGATCGAATCACAGATCGAATCAGCGTTTGCCCATTCGGTGACGCTGCCATCCGGCGGCAGCATCGTAATCGATCATACGGAAGCACTGGTATCGATAGACATCAACTCCGCCCGCGCGACCAAAGGGGCAGACATTGAGGCCACGGCGCTTAACACCAACCTCGAAGCCGCGGACGAAGTCGCCCGCCAGTTACGTTTACGGGATCTCGGCGGACTTATCGTCATCGACTTCATTGATATGGGCCCGCAGCGCAATCAGCGCGATGTCGAAAACAGGCTTCGCGAAGCCGTTCGACAGGATCGTGCCAGAGTGCAGCTGGGCAAGATCAGCCGCTTCGGTCTGCTTGAGATGTCACGCCAGCGTTTGCGACCATCGCTGGGCGAATCCAGTGCACTGGTTTGTCCGCGCTGTTCCGGCATCGGCAATATCAGGAGTGTTGAATCGCTGGCGCTCGCCATTTTGCGAATCATTGGCGAGGAAGCACGCAAGGAACGAACCGCGAAAGTGATCGCGCAATTGCCGATCGAAGTTGCTACCTATCTGCTAAACGAAAAACGCGACTGGGTGCAAAGCCTTGAGTCGCGACATGACACACAGGTTATCCTGGTCGCGAACCCGGTGCTCGATACGCCGCATTTCCAGGTCCGCAGAATTCGTGACGACCAGGTTGATTTGCCCGAGAATGTGGGCATCAGTTTCAAGCTGGTCGAAACGGAAGACGAACCTGCGATCACACAGACAATGCAGGACAAGAAACCCGCCGAAATTGCGGCTATTACTACTGTCGTGACAACAACGCCCGCCCCGCCACGCGAGACGCCAGCCAAGACCGGCCCCGGATTATTCTCCCGAATAGCGAGTTTTTTCAGCAGTTCGACCGACACGGACAATAAGAAAAAGCAACCGGCGCGCAGACAATCCAGAGGCCAGTCAGACAGCAGGCGGCGCGGTAGTCAGCGCAACAAGAAGCGCGGCGATTCGCAACGTCAGTCCGGCACCAGGGGACAGTCTCGATCGAATCAGCAAAGCAGCAAAAAACGCGGCAAAAAAACGCAGGGCGGCGACTCAGAGCGCAAGTCTCAGCAGTCAAACCGAAAGTCCGGTGCTCAGGGAAAAACTCAGCAGGAATCAGGTGACAACGCGGCGCAGGAAAAGCAGAGTGACAACCGCCAGCCTGGCCAGGCCACGAGCAAACGCCGCAGCCGAGGTGGTCGTCGCAGACGTCGTGGTGCAGAAGCATCAGAGACAACTGAGGCGCAGGTAAACGAGCAGGCAGTTTCTGAACAGGCGACCGCTGAACCAGTGACAGAGAAAAAGCCGGAAAGAAAACCGAGGAAGCCGAGAACCAGGAAGCCCGCGACCAAGACTGACGCGAATGAGTCTTCGGCAGCAGCTAGCATTGATGCTGCGCCGCCCGTTGATGCTCCGAAGACCGACGCGGCAGTAACGGAAAAACCTGCCGTGGAAAAGACTGCGGCGCCAAAAACTGAATCGGCAAGACCTGCGAAAAAGACTGAAGCCAGGAAGGCTGAAAGGCCTGCAGGCTACGAAGACACACAACCAGAACTGCCGGTCCTCAGAATGCAGGAAGAAAGAGGTCGTCCTGACAAGCCGGCGGCGAAGTCTGAACCGAAACCTAAATCTGAAATAGCACAAGAGCCTAAGGTGGATAAACCAAAGCCTGCGGAGAAACCCCGGAGTTCAGATAACGGTGACGGACAACGCTCTTCTTCAACCGGCGTAACTGGTGGTGAGAAAAAAGCGGCTCCGCCGGAAAAGAAACCTGCCGGCCGGCTGATGCCCTGGGCGTCGGATGATGCTGCCCCGTCTTCGGATAAGGACTAAACAACCTGGCTGCGGAATTTCAACCAATCTAAAGTTCGCGGCGAAGCTTCTCCAGCATTGCCCTGGATGCATCCTCGACAAGATCGAGGACACGTTCGAATCCCGTCGAGCCACCGTAGTAGGGATCGGGCACTTCGTGTTCAGATGACGAACCCGCGAACTGAAGGAATAGCTGCAGCTTGCCGATATATTCTGGCTCACAAGATTCTTTGAGGGTCACCAGGTTAAGTTCGTCCATTGCCAGGATGTGATCGAATTTCTCAAAGTCGTCGGGGCTAACACGCCGAGCCCGAATACCTTGCAACGAATAGCCACGACTTTCAGCTGCTGCCATGCTGCGCCGGTCTGGCCCCTCGCTATCGTGATAGGCATGCGTTCCAGCCGAATCAGTGAGAATCCAGTCTTCAAGACTCGCGTCACTGACCATTTTTCGAAAAACGCCTTCTGCCGTCGGCGAACGACATATATTGCCCATACAAACGAACAAGACTTCAATTTTCTCTTTTTTATCAATCATTTAAGTAGATTTTAACTCCTCGTATCTGCCTCTTCTCATACCAATAGGCCCTTAATATTGCAGGATTGCATGCCGAAACGCCAAATCGGGACATCCGCCGAATCGGGACATCCACTATTCGTACCGCCTCTTTATGTTGCTTTCCAAAGAAACTTTCCGTTGGAAATAGTGGCTGTCCTAAAATTACGGTCCTGAAATTACGTTCTTCGCGAGCCGATAGGCCTGCTGGACGTCATCGCCGCCGGATTAATATTGGGCGGTGTTGTTCTGGTAACGCGCAGGGAGAGTCCGACGTGGAAATGAGGACGATATTTACGAAAACACATCTATAACAGCAATACCGATTTCTGTCCGGGGCAGAGTCAGCGGCTGCCCAAAATCGTAGGTTATTCTTTGGTTACTTCGATAGAGAGTAGTTCGGATTTAAAGCTTTGCCCTGCGTTGCCCATTTCTTCGAGAATACGAAGGAATTCTTCGTCTTTGTGCAACGCCGTTTCCGCCTCTGCAAAAGCAATCAAGGACGGCAGCTCCCAGTAGAGGTGAATTTCGCCGTTCTTTTCTGCCGCAAATGTCGCCTGGAAAACGCGTAACCTGGCCGGCAAATCAAGGCGTCTGGCGACCTCCTGAATGCGCTGCATGCGATCAAGAAAGCCAGCGAGGTCACCGTTAACGTCAACAATAATGACATCAAGCACCGGCCGATCCTGATCTGTTGCATTTAGAGGTAAAGACAGGCTGCAAACAATGCTTGCCAGGAATGCGAGTAACAGAAATCTCACGACTTATCTCCCAAGGAGGTCCACTGTAGTGTCGAATCAATGCTAACAGAATGCTGAAGGCGTAACCGACCGCAAATGTAATCGCGGAAAGCTAGCCGAATTGACCCTGGAATTTGTGGATGTCCTGAATTTAGGATGAAATTTCGCTTGTCAAAAGCTCAGGAAGACGAACAGGCCAAGCAGCGTCGCTGCAAGTAGGATGGCGGGGCTGAAACCCGCAAATCTGGCTAACGTAGAAACGCTGTTGTGGCTTTTGGCGGTAATGACTGCCAGGTAAATCGCCAGCAAGAATGTTGTGAAAAGTATGGCCAGAAAGGCCAGTACGGCCGAGGCACCCGCCGCAAATCCGGCTTCCGGGTTAGACACAAATCGTGGAACGATGAATGAGGCAACGACAAGAAACGAGCAGGCTGCAAATAGTCGATAGATTCGCTGTTCTGTCTTATTCGCCATTTTAGCCTTCCACGCTACTGACAGACCGGCCAAACTGCACGAATACCTGTCCGGACCGCCATAGGTATTTTCATCAATACAAGCTACCACCGCCCGGCCTGATACTTCTGGTTCTTGCGGGGTTCAACCTTCTATAGAATACGCGTCATGTTTGCCAGACTCATTCCTTTTCTGCTGATAATCAGCCTCGGCGTCACTCCGACTGCCACAATCGCACACGGCAGTGTCTCGCCGGATGACGATCTTTGTATCATCCGTATCGGCTATTTCAGGGCGCACTTCAAGATATATTTGCCTGGCGACCGGCAACATCAGGAATATTGCGAAGATATCCCTTCAGCCGGAGAGGCCATATTCGTCATGGAATACGAACATAGCGGGCTGGGCAATGTGCCGATCGATTTTCGTGTAGTTAGAAACGTGACCGGACAAGGCATCTTCGCGAATCTGCAAGACATAGAGAAGATTCCGGATCTCGAAGCAGTAACGTTGTTCCATCATCGGGCTGCCATCCAGCCGGATGTATTCACATATTTACATCAATTCGACGAACAGGGAGATTTCATCGGCATCGTGACTGTCATTCAGCCGGAAACCGGAGAAATCTACACGGCCGTGTTTCCGTTTGAAGTTGGATTTTCCAGCGTCGGCATTTGGCCCTGGTTCGCCGGTGCTGCGATTTTTCTGCAGCTAAATTATTTGTGGCTGACTGGTTGGTTTACACGCAGGCGAAAGCGAACACCGGCGGCGCCAAGCCATGCGTGAAATTGCGTTGTTATTCGTAGCACTTTTACTCCCTTTCGCTCCCGGTGAGGTGGCCGGACAAGACGGTGAAGACCCCAAGGTCTGGGACACAGGCAAGGGATATTTCCGCGTGAGCTACGAAAGCCGACTGCATCCGCTGGCGATCAATCGAATCCACGCCTGGGTTTTCCACGTTGAAACGGCAAACGGTGACACCGTGAACGACGCAACTATAAGTGTTACTGGCGGCATGCCAAATCATAATCACGGCTTGCCAACCAGCCCACGTATGACGCAATCACTGGGTGAGGGAAACTACCTTCTCGAAGGCATGCGCTTTCATATGGCAGGGTTGTGGGAGATCACCGTTATCATCGAGGCCGGCGGCCAGCAAGATACCGTTGTTATCTCCCTGACCTTATGACGCCGCGGCGACGGAAAATGTTCGGCCTGTTGATTGTCGCGTTCGTTGCACTGTGGGTCTGGTGGAGCTACGGACCACGAACGCCGGCAACATGGACGAGTGCTGATTTATCCGTGCTGCGTTCACTTTCCCTCGATAGCCTGCCTGCCTTGCCTGCAGACCCATCCAATGCCGTCGCAGACGACCCACGCGCGGCCAAGTTCGGGCACAGGCTCTTTTTTGACACACGACTCAGCGCCAACGGTGCTGTCTCCTGTGCGACATGCCATCAGCCCGAACGACAATTCTCGGACGGTCTGCCAAAAGGGCGTGGCATCGGCCTGTCCGGTCGCAATACGCCGAGCATTGTGAGCACCGCCTACAGCCCGTGGCTCTACTGGGACGGACGCAGAGACAGTCAATGGGCTCAGGCTCTGGCGCCGCTCGAAGATCCGGTCGAACACGGCGGCAATCGCATGCAGTACGTGAGATTCATTGCTAACGATCCTGATTATCGGTCCGAATATGAATCGATATTCAGCCCGATACCTGATTTTTCCGATGCGGCTCGGTTTCCAGATGCAGCCGCACCCATCGATGATTCACAAATCAATGCAGCGTGGCAATCAATGTCGGCCAGCGACCGGCGACTGGTGAATTCGGTTTATGCAAACATGGGCAAGGCAATCGCCGCTTATGAGCGACTTATTTTACCCGGTCATTCCCATTTCGATGACTATGTTGGCGCGGTTCTCCGCGGCGACGATGAATTGAGTCGGACAATCCTGATGGATGAAGAGATCCTCGGCCTGCAGTTGTTCATTGACGAAGCCCGCTGCATCGAGTGCCACAACGGCCCGCTATTCACCAACAACGAATTTCACAACACTGGTATTTTGTCCTTTCCAGGAGACCTCCCCGACCGTGGCCGCATTGACGGCGTCAGAAAAGTTCTCGCCGATCCGTTTAATTGCCTTGGCGACTTCAGTGACGACCGAAACCGGAACTGCCCCGAGCTTAGCTACGTGCGTACTGGCATAGAGTTAGTTGGTGCTACCCGCACACCATCATTGAGAGTCCTGGCTGACACCGCGCCCTACGCTCGCAAAGGACAGCAGGCTACACTTGCAGATGTTCTTGATCTCTACAATCGCGGACCACTGGCAATGATTGGCCACAACGAAGCGGAAGAACTCAACCTGAGCCGCCGAGAACTGAATCAACTCGAAGCATTTCTCAATACGCTGGATGCGCCGCTGGCAACGGCAGAGGAATGGCTGAAAGCGCCGAAATAGGACGAAAGCATTACCCGACTTCCACCGCGTGTCATAGCCGGTACGGCGTTTGAGACTACTTCAGACATGCAGCTCTTTTCCACCGATAGACCATGTAAATCAATCGCTTATTCTCTATTTTTACCCGTTTCCGACAGTGAATTGCCGCGTATATTTACCATAACTTAATGTCACTGCCACCTCGGTTTCATGTTTTCTTCATGTCCGACTTATCTCATTATTTTAGCCTGATCAGGCACGTTCAAAGTCCTCATACAGTTGCAACAAACGGCTGCATTGAGGGCACTGCAATCTAATAAGACACAACCAGCAGGGACACAAAATCATGATCAGAAATCCTTCAACCACCGGCGCACCAATTTCGCGCACGACCCGGGCGTTTCTACACAACTTGATTTCGCACATTCTCCCTGTGGGACAACAGTGGTCCGGCACTTCAATTTCGGAACTGTTTCACATATTCGATCACTGTACGTAAATGTACTGATTTGGATCGGCCAGACCATCCCTATATTAGATACTTGTTCCCCCAATTGAAGGAAAGGATCTGTCAAATGAAGAAGGAAAAATCTCGGTTTCTGGCGGTAGTTGGGGCGCTGCGAAAAGCGATATCAATAGCGAAGGACCGCGACGATGCCAAGGTATATGCATTCTTGTGTGTGCATTCGCAAGCCGTGTGTGACGACCCGGAGGAACTGCGGACCGTCGAACTAAGGCGTCACACGACTTGGCTGGATGAAATCATCGACAGCGTCAATGATGCCGGTGTCGATATTGAAGCATTTGTGGAGTGGCATGAGGATTGGCGTGAAGCGATCTGCGATGTTGCGAGCGACAATCGATTTGACCTGGTCATTAAACGGGCAAGCGGACGGCCGAGCTCACTGGCAAGTTCCGATCGGCAGCTCATCAGATCGTTAAAGAGCGCATTGTTGCTCGTCAAGCACGATCCCTCGAGGGACCTGCAGAAAGTCCTGGTGGCGGTTGATTTCAATGCAAATTCTGAAGACCATGCGGCTCTGAACGAGGCGATAATCGATCTTGGCAGGCGAATTCGCGGTTCCGGTGACACGATTGAGCTTCACGCCGTTGCCGCGTATCCGGATTCGGACCAGTTCGTGCATCCGCCGGACGTAGCAAGAAAACTCGCAATTCATCGATCTCAGGCGCATGTTCGACAGGGCAAAGCAGACGATATTATTCCAGGACTCGCTAACGAGATCGGTGCGGATCTCGTTATCGTGGGCAATGTCGGCCGACGCGGCCTTTCCGGCATTACGATCGGCAATACGTCGGAGAAGATCCTGACAGACATCCAGTCGGATGTGCTGGTGCTCGTCCGGGAAGAGAGCATCGAAGAACGCTCTGCTGCCTAGCCGGGGTATCCTG
>QIHS01000413.1 GCA_003229095.1 Woeseia sp.
GAGCATGACGGCCGAGCACAGGCGCAAGATCGAATCGGAATCCGTCAACGCCCATGTCCTTATGCCAATAGCGAAGACTGTCCAATATAAGTTTTCGTGTTTGCGGTCGGTCGACGTTGAGCGTGTTGCCGCAGCCTGTGTCATTTATATAGGTGCCGGGGTCTCCAGGCGCAGTACTGTAGTAGGCAAGGTTGTCGAGACCGCGAAAACAGATCGTGGGTCCAAGCTGATTGCCTTCGGCCGTATGGTTGTAGACCACATCGAGTATCACCTCGATTCCGGCATCGTGCATGGCCCGCACCATTTCCCGGAATTCCGTTATTGGGTCTTGCTTTGCGTATCGCGAGCTCGGCGTGAAAAAGGAAATCGTGTTGTAGCCCCAATAATTGCGAAGTCCGCGGTCTGCGAGATGCTGCTCATCGATGAAGGCATGAACAGGCATGAGCTCGAGCGAGGAAATACCCAACGCCTTGAGATGTGCAAGCACATCCCGGTTGCGCATACCGTCAAAGGTGCCACGATCGGCCTCATCGACCGCCGGGTGCCGCATGGTGTAGCCACGAACGTTGGCCTCGTAAAAAATCGTTTCGGACCACGGTATCCGCGGACTTTTAAAACTGGCCACAGGGTTATCGGCACAGACGATCCCCTTCGGCATGAATGGCGCGCTATCCACTACGTTGATGCGCAATGCCCCGTGTTCGCGCTGGCTGTCATAGTCAAACACAGCGTCGTGCCAGATGAATTCACCGGACAATGCGCGTGCATACGGATCAATCGTCAGTTTCGCCGGATTACATCGCAACCCCTGTTGTGGATCATACGGGCCGTGTACGCGGTAGCCGTATCGTTGCCCGGGATGGCAGCCAGGCAGGTAACCATACCAAATGTCGTCGCTGCATTCGGGCAATCGGTGCGTTTGAATCTGATGGCCGGCCTCGTCGAACAGGCACAACTCGATGCTGTCAGCCACCGATGAGAACACGGCGAAGTTGGTGCCTGCCGCATCAGCGGAAGCACCCAGCGGGTCCGGGCGGCCGGCTTGCATCATTTGGAGCTGAGCTTTATCGGCTCGAGTTTCCAAATGTCGTCGTTGTATTCACGCATCGTCCGGTCTGTTGAGAATTGCCCGGACGACGCTGTGTTCAGAATACTCATCGTCGTCCAGCGCTCCGTATCCTTATAAGCTTCGCCTGCGGCCGCTTGGGCATCGACAAAACTGCGGAAATCCGCAGCAGTCATCCACGAATCAGCAGGTTCGCATATTGATTGATGGATGGCATCGAGTACACCCGACTCGAAACGATTGAAATGCTCACTCTTGAGCAGGTGCATGACGCGTGAGAAATCCTCGTCCGAATCGATGATTGCCTGTGGATCGTACTGTCCTCGTACTTTATCGATCTCGTCGACAGTCAGGCCAAACAAGAAGAAATTATTTTCGCCAACCGCCTCGCGAATCTCCACATTCGCGCCATCGAGCGTGCCGATCGTAATCGCACCATTCATCATAAATTTCATGTTGCCTGTTCCGGATGCTTCCTTGCCGGCTGTTGATATTTGTTCAGACAAGTCGGCTGCGGGGCAGATCAGTTCCATTGCCGAGACATTGTAGTCGGGATAGAACACAAGTCGCAGACGATCTTCCATGACCGGATCGGAATTGATAACACGTGCGACGTTGTTAATGCACTTAATCACGTTCTTGGCCATCGCATAGCCGGGAGCAGCCTTACCACCAATAAGAATTGCCCGCGGCACAATGTCATCACCATCACCACGACGTATTCGGTCATAGAGATGAATCGCATGCAGCACATTGAGGAGTTGCCGCTTGTATTCGTGGCATGCCGGTCGGAATTGCGAGCCCGGTTTTCTGCTCGATCTCCTCGGCGAGGCGCTTCTTGTTATTCAACTTGATTGCGCGCCACTCTTGTCGAAATTCCTCGTCGCTTACAAAATTCTCGAGCTGCTTCAACTCTGTAAGTTCGGTTATCCAGCCCGAGCCGATCTTGCGAGTAATCAGCTCCGACAGGCTTGGGTTGCAGGCGGCTAACCAACGACGCTGTGTGACGCCATTCGTCTTGTTGTTGAACTTGTTGGGCCACAATTCCGCGAAGCCTCGGTCAGCAATTTGGTGTGCAAAGCAGCCACACCGTTGACAGAAGCGCTGCCGACAATTGCGAGGTAGGCCATACGGATCATCGGTTCGCTTCCCTCCTCGATCAGCGACATTCTCTGAATGCGGTCACTGTCACCGGGCCAGCGTTCACTGACCTCGGCAATGAATCGTGAATTGATTTCGTAAATGATGTCGAGCAATCGGGGCAGAAGACGACGAAACAGCGCAACGGGCCATGTTTCGAGTGCTTCGGGCAATAAGGTGTGGTTTGTGTAAGCCATCGTCTTGCGCGTAATGTCCCAGGCATCATCCCAGCCGAGATGGAACTCATCGATCAGCAAGCGCATGAGTTCCGCGACGGCGACTGCAGGATGCGTGTCATTGAGCTGCAGACAGTTCTTATTCGCAAACTCGCTGACGTCATTGCCGTGATGGTAGCTGTAGTAACGCAATGTGTCCTGCAGGCTCGCGGACACCAGGAAATATTGCTGCCTTAATCGTAGCTCATAGCCACTCGCTGTGGCGGTATTCGGATACAACACCATCGAAATGTTTTCGGCCAGATTCTTCGATGCGACCGCATCGGTATAACTGCCGGCGTTGAATTCCTCGAGATCAAATTCGTCGGTTGCAGCGGCCGACCACAGGCGCAGTGTATTGACGATATTGTTCTTGTAGCCAGGGATCGGAATGTCGTAAGGAATCGCAAGTACGTCATGCGTATCGACCCAGACGCTGCGCGTTTCGCCTGCTGCATCGATATGAGTTGATGTGCGGCCGCCGAACTTTACGGTCTGAGCCAGTTCGAAGCGCTCTACTTCCCAGGGAAACCCTTCGCGCAACCACGGATCAGGCTCCTCGAGCTGATGACCGTTGTCGATACGCTGCCGAAACATGCCGTATTGATAGCGAATACCGTAGCCCACGACAGGTAATGACAAGGTCGCGCAACTGTCGAGAAAACACGCGGCCAGACGCCCCAGGCCGCCATTACCCAGACCCGCGTCATGCTCGCAATCGTAAATGTCCTCGAGATTCAAGCCGATTCGTTGCAGTGCTTCGGCTGTCTCGTCCTCGATGTCGAGATTTAGCAGCGCGTTGCGCAACAGCCTGCCCATCAGGAACTCAAGAGACAGGTAGCTGACTCGCCGCATGTCCTCGCGTTCAACGGCCATACTTGTTTTGCCGCAGCGCTCCATGAGCCGATCACGGGCGGCATAGACTACGGCTTGATACAGATATGGCGATCTTGTGCGAATCGTACGCCGGCCGAGATTTCGCCCAAAGTAGTGTGTGAGGTCTTCGAAAATTGCATCGGCTGTCATCGGCAAGTCGGGTGCCTGCAATAGCTCGATTTCGCCAATACTGACGGTCTTGTCAGAATGAACCGACATACGGTGTGCTCCTTCAGTTACCGGCAGCTGGCTGCGCGGGCTCCAGTATCAGGGTTGCGAGTGGGGGCAATGTCAAACTCAACGAGTTCGAACGATTGTGGCTGGCGACAGGCCCGGCAGTCATTGCAGGATTGCCGATGCCGCTACCGCCGTATTGTTGCGCATCGGTATTTAGGCGCTCTACGTAGCTGCCGGCTTGTGGCACGCCGATACGGAAATCATTGCGGACGACGGGTGTAAAGTTTGTGATGCAGACAACAAACTCGCCGGACTTATCGCGGCGAATCCAGGAAAAAATGCTGTTATCGCGATCGTTGCACTCAATCCACTCAAAACCTGCAGCGGAGAAGTCGAGTTCATACAGTGCCGGCGTCTTGCGGTAGAGCATGTTCAGGTCACGGACGACATTTTGCACGCCGCGGTGACTCGCATGATCGAGCAGATGCCAGTCCAGGGAGCGGTCATGGCACCATTCCTGGTACTGCGCGAGTTCACTGCCCATGAACAACAACTTCTTGCCCGGATGGGCGTACATGTTGGCAAAGTACGCGCGTAAATTCGCGAAGCGCTGCCACTCATCACCGGGCATACGGCCAATCAGCGACCCTTTGCCATGCACGACTTCATCATGCGACAGCGGCAATACAAAGTTTTCATTGAAGGCGTACGCGAGTCCAAAAGTCATCTTGTCGTGATTATGCTTTCGATGCACCGGGTCCTCAGCCATGTAAGACAGGGTGTCGTTCATCCAGCCCATGTTCCATTTGTAAGTAAACCCCAATCCGCCCGCCTCAACCGGTTGCGATACGCCGGGCCAGGCCGTTGACTCTTCAGCGAAGGAAACGGCCCCGTGCGCATGAATCTCCTTGTTCAAGTTACGCAGAAATTCAACGGCCTCCAAATTCTCATTGCCGCCTTGTTCATTGGGAACCCATTCACCGTCTTCACGTGAATAGTCGAGGTACAACATTGAAGCCACGGCATCGACGCGAATACCGTCGATATGAAATTCATCGATCCAGTACAACGCACTACCGATCAGGTAGTTAACGACCTCGCGACGGCCATAGTTGAAAATCAATGTGCCCCAGTCAGCGTGTTCGCCCTTGCGCGGGTCCTCGTGCTCGTACAGAGCGGTGCCGTCGAATTGACGTAAACCATGCTCGTCACGTGGAAAGTGCGCGGGCACCCAATCGACGATTACAACGATGCCGGCTTCGTGGCAACGATCGACAAGGTAGCGAAAGTCATCGGGTTCGCCAAATCTTTGCGTTGGTGCAAACAGGCCGATCGGTTGATACCCCCATGATCCGTCGAATGGATGCTCAGACACCGGCATAAACTCGATATGAGTGAATCCCATTTCTGCTACATAACTGACCAGTTCATCCGCGAGTTCGCGAAACGTCAGGTGGCGGGGGACGTCATTCGCAATGCGACGCCACGAGCCAAGATGAACTTCGTATATGCAGACGGGCCGGTCGAGATTCGGCACCATGCTTCGCTTTGCGATCCAATCACCATCGCGCCAGTCGTAGTTGCTCGCGTAGACAATCGATGCATTGCCGGGTGGTGGCTCGTAGTAGCTGGCATACGGGTCAGTCTTGGGCGGCAACAACTGATCGTTCTGATCGAGCAACTCGTACTTGTAGTGTGCTCCTGCAACAACACCCGGAATAAATATCTCCCAAACACCATTCGCGGGATGCAGGCGCATGACGTGGCGGCGGCCGTCCCAGTCATTGAAGTCGCCAATGACACTGACACGTGATGCGTTCGGCGCCCATACGGCGAAGCGCGTACCACTGACACCCTCGAACTGCCGCAGCTGCGAGCCGAGTTTTCGATAGATATTGCGATCGGAGCCTTCGCCGAGAAAGTACAGGTCGAGGTCGCCGAGCGTTGACGAAAAGCGATAACAGTCTTCGATCTCCTCAACGCCGCCATCCGGTAAGGTAATCCGTAATTTGTAGCGACGTTTACGTGCGGGCATCACAGCCGAAAACAGACCGTCCGGATGAACGCGTTCCATTGCCGCAAGCAACTCGCCATCGATGCTGATGAGGTCAACGCTCTGCGCTTGTGGTTGCAGCGCGCGAACGATACGCACATTGCCGACCCGGTGCATGCCGAGCACGGCAAACGGGTCGTTGTGCTTGCCCTCAATCAGCGCCGCAAACGCTGCCGTGTTGTGTTGAATGTCAATCTGCAAAACCATACAACTGTTTTATCGTTTGCCGGGCAGACTGCGACCAGTCGAAGCGTTGCGAGGCTGCGCAAGTACATATGCTTTGCCAGCGATCATTGTCGTTAACCCTCAGATTCAGCGCCTGATCCACCATTGCTACAAAATTGTTCGCTTGTTCGACAGGCGTAGTACCGGCAAAAACAAACCCCGTTTTGTCGTGCTCGACCGTGTCACACAGCCCGCCAACACCGTGTACGACACAAGGTTGCGCAGCGCGCATAGCAAGCATCTGACTTATTCCACAGGGCTCAAAACTCGATGGCATCAGAAACAAGTCGCCACCACGGTACAAGCAATCCGCGACTGATTCTGAATAGCCGCGCAGGAAAATCAGTTGCTCACAGCGCTGTGCCACCTCGACGATCTGCCGCTCCAATTCCGCATCACCGCTGCCGAGCAGGATAAATACACCGTCACCGCCGAGCCCAGCGGCGATATGTTCCAGTGCGGTGCGGCCATCCGCGAGTTCTACGAGGAACAGGCTCATTTTTTGCGGTACGAGTCGGCCGATACTGACCAACAGGTGCGTGGGAGGTTGTGCTGGTAGCGCCGCCAAGCGCGACTTCGCGATTTCATGTGCGGCATTACCAGGGCTGCGCTCGAACCAGGCGGTAACCTGATCTGTTGCCAGCTGCACGACGCGACGCCACGCTGGGCGTCTGCCACTCTCGCCGCGGTAGGGACAGCCGTTCAATATGCCGACAAGCCGATCCATCTTCGCGGCGTTCTCCAGCTGCGTTTCAAGCCCTTCGCCACCGACAAACCCACGTACCGGATCGCTGGGTCGACGAATTTCGCTGGCGTATGTTGGTGACACCGTACTGATCTTGTCTGCCGAACGAATGGCCAGGGCCATGGGGTTGACGCAGTCGGTATTCGACGGATCGCGCACCAGTGCCGCGTCGTAGTTCAGGGCGGGGAACCAGGTTTCAAGTGAAGAGTCATCTCCGCGCAAAGGCCGAGTGCCTTGGTACGACAAATTATGAATCGTGAACACCGTGAGTACATCCTGCAGCTGCGAATGTTCGGGTGCAAAGTTGCGTTGCAGAAAATAAAAGGCCGCGTGCCAATCGTGAAGGTGCACGACGTCAGGTAATGCAGGCAGTTGCTCTATCCATTTAGCGGCGGTCGCACAGAAGAAGGCGAATTTGCTTGCATCGTTTGCGAATGGCCGCTCTGATTCATCGTCGCAATAAATCAATCCCGGGCCCAGCGGCGAGAAATGCGGGTGCTCGAATGCAATATTACAAACTTGCTGTTCGCTGCCTGGAACGTCAAAAACACCCACAGCGTGCGTCGTGCCGCAAAACGCGACATCTACTGTGTCCAGTCGCTTCGCATCCGGGAGTTCATGAAACATTCCGTAAGAAGGTGTGATGACCGTCGCCTGCCAACCGGCGTCGGCAAGCGCTGCTGGCAATTCGTGCACGACATCGCCAACCCCACCGACCTTGCCGCCGGGCAACGCACCATTCTCAGCTGCTATGACTATGACGTGTTTCTTGCCGATGACGGTTAACCTGGCCTAACGCGTGAAATGCAGGTGTTGACCAAGCATGTCAGGCGTGACAAGGGTCAGTCCGGATCTGGTTACACGAAATCCACGCTCCCGATCATCGTCCTGGTCTTCGCCGATAACGGTACCGTCCGGGATTATTGCACCTCGATCGATGACTGCACGATTGATGCGGCAGTTTTGACCAATATCCACATCGGGCAGCACGACGGACTCATGCACAGTGCTATAAGAATGTACGACGGAACGCGAGAACAACAATGAGTTGCTGATTTTCGCCCCCGAGATGACGCAGCCGCCAGAAACCATAGACTGAATCGCCTCACCGCGTCTGTCATCATCATCAAAGACGAATTTGGCTGGCGGTGATTGAATCTGGTATGTCAGTACCGGCCATTTCTTATCGTAAAGGTTAAGCTTGGGCGATACAGAGATCATCTCCATGTTGGCTTCCCAATACGCCTGAATGGTACCGACGTCGCGCCAGTACGCCTGCTGATCTGTCTCGGGATCGCGAAAAGCATAGGCATAAACCTGATAGTCATCGATGATGGATGGAATGATATTGCGACCGAAGTCGTGTTTCGTCCCCGGCGTGTCTGCATCCTTGATGACTTGTTCGTAGAGAAATTCAGTATTGAAAATATAGTTGCCCATCGACGCCAGGCATAAGTCTGGTTTACCGGGGATTGGGTTGGGCTTTTCGGGCTTCTCGTCAAACGCGATGATTCGTCCCGTTTCGTCGACCGTCATGACGCCGAACTCGCCGGCGGCTTCTTCAAGCGGCACTTCGATGCAGCAAATCGTCATATCGGCTTCAATCTTGGCATGAGCCGCGAGAAATGGACCGTAGTCCATCTTGTAAATGTGATCGCCGGACAAGATCAGGACGTAACGCGGATCGTGAGTTCGGACAATGTCGAGGTTCTGATACACGGCGTCCGCCGTGCCTCGATACCACTCACCGCCGACGCGCTGCGAAGCGGGCAGAATTTCGACGAATTCGCGATTACCGCCACCGGCCTGAAACCAGGACCAGCCATGGACGAGATGCCGTATCAATGAGTGCGCTTTGTATTGCGTTAGCACGCCAATGCGCCGTATGCCGGAATTGAGGCAATTCGAAAGTGGAAAATCGATGATGCGATACTTGCCACCGAAATAGAGGGCTGGCTTTGCACGCCACATCGTCAATTCGTGCAGCCGCGACCCTTGTCCGCCAGCCAGAATCAGCGCGATTGTCTCGCGTGTCAGTCGGCTAATGAAGCGCGGGTCGTCGTCATGATTTGTCGTGGGCATCGCGCGAACTCCGAAAGCTATTCTTACTAGTAAGTAGTCTGCCAGACTTCCAGTTACAGAGGTGGGTCAATTACAGGACACTCATTAATGCTTCAGTTTTGTAGTGCACGACCGGATGTGTGCACCATTTTGGCAATTTCATTACAAATGCTGTCGGTAATTAGTGTCGAGTCAAGACGCCATCGCCAGTTATTTTCGGAAGTGCCCGGAATATTCATTCGCGCTTCTGAACCAAGGCCTAGATAATCCTGCAGTGGCGCGATCGCGAGCGAGGCATCGGTTGAAAACGCCGCCCGAATCAAATCAGTGTGAATCGTCTTTGGCGTGCCTGCGGTGATTTCTATTGTTGCCTGTCGATTCCTTTCAATCTCTGTATCGGATCGGATGTCGTCAGGGCTACCCTTGTACCAACCGACAGTCGTGTCATTGTCATGGGTGCCGGTGTAGCAAACACAATTTTCGGCGACGCCGGACAGTTCGAATCGATCGTCTGTGATGGCGAACTGCAGCACTTTCATTCCCGGAATCTGATTACGGTCCCTCAGCGCCTCACATTCCGCTGAAATCAGACCCAGATCTTCGGCAACAATGGGCAAGTGACCCAATGCAGTTCGCATTGCATCAAAAATCGCGTCTCCGGGCCCTTCATCCCACTTGCCGTTTCGGGCCGTATCTGATCCGGCGGGAACGGCCCAGAATGCCTCGAGGCCGCGAAAATGATCGATTCGGACGATATCGACCAGTTTGCTGGCCATGCGTAATCGATCGATCCACCATTGGTAGCCGTCAGCCGCATGCTTCTCCCAGGCATACAAGGGATTGCCCCACAGCTGGCCATCTTCGCTAAAATAATCAGGTGGTACGCCAGCTACATATGCGGGCTGGCCGTTGCCGTCAATCTGCAGGAGTTCCGGGCTCGTCCAGGCGTCGGCACTATCAAGTGCGACGTAAATGGGCATGTCACCAAACAGGCGCACGCCCTGATCGCGAGCATAGTCGTGCAACTGTTGCCACTGATGATGAAACAAAAACTGAATGACCTTGATGGACTCAATCATTGATGCCTTCGAAACCTCAATCCGTCGCAGCGCCTTATTGTCACGATGTACATACTCCGGCTGCCATTCGGGCCATGGTCGATCACCGTGATGCAATTTGAGGATGCGAAACAATGCGTAGTCTTGTAACCAGAGATCGTTGTTCTCGTGGACGAACTCCTGATAGGCTGCTTTGAGCACACCGTCAGCCTTATCCGAGAATCTCGCAGATGCCAGACGCAGGATGCGGTTCTTGACCGGTATCAGTGCAGCATAGTCGACAAGATTGCAGGGCAGCGTGCTTAGTTCGGAACCCTCCTCTTCGCTCAGCAATCCTTTTGAAATCAGATCACCAACGTCGATCAGCAGCTCATTTCCTGCAAACGTCGATAACGGCTGATAGGGCGAGTCGGCAAAAGCTGTTGGACCCGTCGGCAGGAACTGCCATACGCCGAGCTGCATTTTTTTCATCGTGTCGACGAATTGCAATGCATGCTGGCCGATTTCGCCGATACCATAAGGTCCCGGCAAGGACGTAATGTGCAGGCAAACGCCAGCTTGTCGCCCCGGGGGTAGAATTTTTCGTGTAGCAGTACTGAGCATTGGCGGATACTTTAACGTGTTTCTGGCCCGCAGCGCAGACCGGTCAATTGAGTGTCACGTCAGGATTGATGCTTCTCGCGAAGCTCTTTCATAAAATCAAAACATATTTCGGTCGCATCCCAGGCTTGATCCCAGAAACAAAGATCAACTGTCCACCAGGCGTCGATCGAGTGATACTGATTTAATGCAGGGAATAATTTGTCAAAGTCCAGAACGCCCAATCCGAATGGCGGATGACTTGACGTCTCCTCATTCCCTTCTGCATCTTTGTGCAATGTGTTATCTGAATCAATCAGGTGCACGTGATTTATACGTTCGCCAATCAGCTGGATAAATTGAGTCTGACAGTCAAATGTCTGTTTATCTCCGTTCTGACGCGCACCTACGACACTAATCA
>QIHS01000294.1 GCA_003229095.1 Woeseia sp.
GGCCTTGTGCATATCTCGCAAATATCCAACGAGCGGGTCGAGAAGGTCAGCGACAAGCTCTCAGAGGGTGACGAGGTCAAGGTCAAGGTGTTGGAAGTCGATCGTCAGGGCAGGGTTCGTTTGAGCATGAAGGAAATCGACGCCGAGTAGCCAAAGGCCCGATCCGGGTCAGAGCCTTGGCTCTGACCCCATGCGCAGGGATTGAACCGGGTCAGAGCCTTGGCTCTGACCCCTAACGCTCAAGTAATTTCCTGTAGATCTGCACGAAATAGCGCATTTCGTGCGGTTTGGCCATGCTGACACGCAGCCAATCGTTCTTTGGCGGAAACGGGCGACCGACCATGATATTTTCCGCCCGGAAAGCTTCCCCGAGCGGTGTGACATCCACACCGGTTTGCATGAAACTGAAGTTGGCATTGGATTTGACGTAGCGCACACCCAGTTCATCCAGCATGGTCTCCACGATCGCCAGTGATTCTTTGTTCTTGCGCAGCGTGAATTCCTGAAACGATGAATCCTGGTAGCTGGCAAGTGCTGCCTCCAGACCAAGTACGTTGATGGCGCCTGTCTTGGCCTCATTGATTCGTGTTGTCACCTCGGGGTGGGCGAAACCAAAGCCGATACGCATGCCCGCCAGCCCGTGAATTTTTGAGGCCGTGCGCGCCACTACGATGTTGTTATGGCCTTCGCGCACAAGATCCATCATTGATTCGTAGTCAGGATTATCCACGAACTCAAAATAGGCCTCGTCGATGAATACCATGCGATCCCTGGCAACATCCAGGGTGAAGTCCCGGAGCGCATTTTTTTCGATAATCGAGGGAATCGGGTTGTTGGGGTTTGCAAGATAGACGCACCTTGTGTCTCGCCTGATTGCCTTATGTATGGCGTTGAGGTCCACGTGCATCGTCTCAGGGTCAACTGGTACGCGAATAATTTCCGCGCCTGCTCGTTCTGCATAGCGTATGAGGTCGTGATAGGTCGGGTCGGCACAAACGACTGAACCGTTGTCCATGTTGGCGAGCATGCCGGCGGTGCGCAGGATTTCCCCGGATCCACTGCTGATGCATATGTGATCTGGCGGAACGTCGTTCAGCTCAGCCATCATTGCGATTAGCGCGCCTCTGTTGACGCCGTACTGGTTGGTGAACTTGGTCGAATCGGCAATAGCCTGTAGCGCAACACGCGATGGGCCCCATGGATTCTCGTTGAAGCCGGCCCTGATCAGGTATTCCGGACGGGCAATTTCCCCACCCAGGGCGTCACTGATAAAACCGGCGCCTGGAATGAGAGTTGAGCCCAGCAAGGCGCCACCACCGAGGAGAATCTGTCGTCTGGAGACTGTATTTATCTTGGTATCAGGCATGATGATAAGGTTCCGGTTCAGGCCGTCGCGGACACGGGCTGGTTGTTGATATTTGCGAGATGTAATGAGAACTATTTTAGTTCGATTTCGAGCCGGCTGCAGTCCTGGACAACTTTACTGGTGTCACCGCCATGGGTAATGCGCTCGGCCCAGACTGTATCGCCCAGTCTGAACGATTGCATGTTGCTTGTGCCTTCATCTGATACCTCCATCCAGGCACAGGGGCTGAGATGGACCAGTAAACGCGCAGGGTGGGCGTGCAGTGGCGTTGTTTCACCGTTTCGTTCTGTGACCTTCAAAACTCTTACGGATTCATTTTCGAAGACATTCTGAAAAATATGGGGTGCAACCCTGGCCGGGTCCAGCGCCGAAAACTGAGCAGCCGCGATTCCGTAGCCCAGGATGCCGCCCATGCAGATGAGCAGCGAGGTTTGTATTGTCTTCGACATCAACAATCTCCGTGTTTTAGTCCGGGCAGCGGTCAACCGTGACCGTCCGACCTGGCAACATGCTGGTCCAGAAACTCGATAATTCGACCCGGTAAATGGTAACGGGGCTTCCAGGGTGTGCCGCCACTGATGAATCCAACGTGGCCCCCGTGGTCGCTCAGCTCGAATTGTACCGACTCTGATAGTTGCTGCGGGTCCGGGACCGAGGCGGGCGTCGTGAAGGGGTCATCAAGCGCATTTACGATCAGGGTTGGCCGGCGAATCTTGCTGAGAAAGGTATTCGAGCTGCAGCGATCGTAGTACTCATCTTTGCCCGAAAAACCATGCAAAGGCGCCGTTATGGCATCGTCGAATTGTGCGAAAGTACGTGCAGCCATGGCTCGAGGCCAGTCGAATGCCGCCGTGTGCGAGTCAAATTTTCGACGCACGGCTTTCTTCATCCGTTTTAGTAAGTGATATTGATAAACCCTTGAAAATCCCGATGAAAGTGCACGGGCAGAGTCATGCAAATCGAGCGGTACGCTCACGGCAGCGGCCGCAGCCAGCGGCGTCGAGACGCCATTCTCACCAAGATATTTGAGCAGAACATTTCCACCCAGCGAGTACCCGGCGGCGCACATGGGTCCTTCGTGTCCCGCCGCGCGCAGTGATTCCAGGAAAAAGCGTATGTCGTTTGTTTCGCCGGCATGATAACGGCGCGGCAGCCGGTTTCTATAGTCTCCGCAGTCACGAAAGTGCAGCACCGCAGCACGCCAGTTGTGATCAGCTGCGGCTTTAAGCAGCATGCGGGCGTAATGCGAGTCTGCCGACCCTTCCAGGCCATGCAATATGATCAGGATCGGAACGTCGGAATCGGGCCTGTGCCCGGCTTCCAGCCAGTCGACGACAGTGATATCACCATCCGGCAATTCAAGATTCTCTCGTCGCAATGCGAGCTTTGGGGCGCCGGCCCATGGCAGAACAGGATAAAGCGTCTGGGCGTGACGATTTTTCAACCACCAGGCGGGCTGGAATTGACTGGTCGAGATGCTTTTGTCCAACACTGGGTCTCTGAAGTTCATCGAATTGCCACGAAGTCTGCAGCATAAATACATCCTGTGACAACGCCGCTCCCGGACGTCCTGTCCTCCGCGGCATAAGTACATCCATGTGACAACGCCGCTCCCGCACATCCATGTGCTCCGCGGCATAAGTACATCCATGTACAAAAAAGCCCCCCGGTTTCGCGGGGGGCTAGCCATGGAGTAGTTACTCCTTCAGGCCTGCAACAGGGGGCGGGGGAGCGTTACCCTGTCGCAGTCTTCAAACTAGGCCAATGGCCACCCCTGTGTCAAGCTCAGGCGGGGCGATGAATAGGCGCTTATCGGGTGCTGCCAGCGCCTACAAATCGGCGCAAAACCTCTTCCTGCAGCGCTTTCCACCTGGCGATGTTTTTTTGTGCGACGTCGGCAACGGCTGCAAAAGGATCGTCCCCGACCATTCGTTTGACCTGCAGTCGCAGGATCTTTTGCTGGGTCATAAACAACTTCATGCTTTGCTCAAGATAGTTGGCCGCGAATTCTGGCACGACCTTGTCGTAGGAGCGAATAACCTGCGAAAGGAAGTCCTGGCTCATGACCGCCTCTCCCTGTTGTTCCTGCTCGCTGATAACCTGCAACAGGATCGATCTGGAAATATCCTCGCCGCTTTTCTTGTCAATAACGACGAAATCTATTTTCTTTACGACCAGAGCCCTGACCTCGGCGAGTGTGATATAGCAGCTCTCAACAGTGTCATACAAGCGTCGGTTTGGATATTTCTTGATAATACGTGCAGGTATCATTGCGTGTCTCGGAGTGCAGGGTTGGGATACGATAGCTGAATTCGGGCCATTCCACCCATTAATTCATCGTTTTTTAGTTTGGCCAGTCCAAGGCCTTACTGCACCGGCTTATTCAATCAAATCCGAACTGTCCGGCCGGTAGCTCTGTCAGCGACCCTAACGGCGCAACAGTCCAGTTTTGTCTCACCCATTGCCAGACTTCCGTTGTACTTGCCTCAGCGAGTTCATTGGGTGGATGCTGGCCAAGCGCCTCCAGCGCAGAGAAGAGCAGCCGGGCGGGTCTGTTGGTGTCAATTCCGGTCGCACCTGTCAGCTTGCTGAGCTTTTGCCCCTCGTTGTTGATGGCGATGGGAATATGCAGGTAGTTGGGTGTTGAAAAGCCAAGTACCCGCTGCAGGTGAATGTGTCGCAGGGTCGAGTCGAGCAAGTCGAAGCCCCGTACTATTTCACTAATGCCCTGGTCAGAATCGTCGACAACCACGGCCAGGTGATAGGCGACTAAACCGTCCCGGCGGCGGATAACGAAATCGCCAGACTCGATCTGCAGACGCTGGCTTTGCCGGCCTTGAAGCACGTCGGTGAATTCCAGCAGCGTGTCATCCGTGAGGAGTCGGATAGCGACATCGCCGGTACCACAACCGTTTCTGCAGGTCCCGGGATAGATTGCGCCCAGCGTCCCTCTGGGCACTTCTGCCAGATCCCGGCGCGAGCACGTGCAGGGATATGCCAGGCCTTGTTCGACCAGATGCTCGACCAGCGCCAGGTGTCGGGATGTGCAGGTACTTTGGTAGAGAAGCGGACCGTCCCATTCAAAGCCACAGTGCGTCAGGGCATCCAGGATCAGTTTGTCAGAGCCTGCTTGTTCGCGGGGCGGGTCAATGTCCTCGATGCGCAGCAGCCAGAGGCCTTCGTTAACCAGCGTCTGGGCGTAGCTGGCGACCGCCGCCAGCAGGGATCCGAAGTGCAGAGGCCCTGAAGGTGACGGTGCAAATCGACCAACGTATTGCGCGCCGTATTCAGTCATACCGTCATGTCATCCAGCCGGACAACGGGTTATTGCGCGCCGATGTCCGGACAACTACCGGTAACGATCGTCCTGGTCGCGGAACTGCCGTTCCGACATTTCACGGCGCTCTTGTGCCTCAACACACAGCGTCGCAACAGGTCTGGCTTCGAGACGCTTCAAGCCGATTTCTTCGCCGGTTTCTTCGCAGAATCCGTAGGATCCGTCTTCGACCCGGATGATGGCGGAGTTGATCTTGCGCAGTAGCTTGCGTTCCCGGTCACGTGTTCTGAGTTCCAGCCCGAATTCCGACTCCTGAGTGGCGCGGTCATTGGGATCGGGGAAATTGGCGGCCTCGTCCTGCATGTGATGAACGGTTCGATCAACTTCAATCATCAACTCGCTTTTCCAGGACTGCAAGATCGCATCGAAATGATTCTGTTGCCCGGGACTCATGTATTCCTCATCACGCGCGGGCATATAGGGCTCAATTCCGTGAATCGGACCGGACAAGAGGTCGGCCGTGTTGCGGGCTCGTCGTGGCGGCGGCTTACGCAGCTTGGACGGCTTGCGAACTATCGCTTTCCTGCGCACAAGGGCCGTTCTGGAGGCCACTTTCTTGCGAGCAGGCGCTTTTTTAGAGACCTTTTTAGTATTCGCTTTTTTCCTGGCGGCTGGTTTCTTCTTGCTGACCTTCTTCGCGGCAGGCTTTTTCTTCGATACTTTCTTACCACCAGCGTGCGCTTTCGCTGTGGGCTTTTTCTTCGACACTTTTTTGCCGCCTGCACGCTTTTTGGAAGCCGATTTCTTCTTCGCGACTTTTTTCTTCGCCACCTTCTTTCGGCTGATAGATTTCTTTGCCGCCGGCTTCTTGCGCGAGGCTGCCTTCTTTTTCGACGATTTTTTCGCCGCAACTTTTTTCTTGCTCACTTTTCGCTTCTTTCCTGAGGTCTTTTTAATGCTTGCAGGTCTGCTCCTGGCAGCCTTCTTCCGGGAGGCCTTAACGGGTTTACGCTTCCTGCTGGTCTTCTTTTTTGCAGGCATTTTCTGCTCCTACCGGTTCGAGAAAAACGCGCAATTATACATTGTGGGGATCGACATGGAAGCCTTAAAAAGGCTTTTTTGCCGGCAATTTCGAGGACAGGTGGAATTGTGCGCATTTTGAAATATTTGGCTGCAAATCGAGCCGGTAAGCCAGAATTGGCGGGGCTTTCGGCAAGACTGTCTTTTCCCGGCGACAATCGTTTTATGCGAGCGTTTGCATTACACTACGGCGATTATTCCAGGCGTCAGGCACCCCCCAGCAAATGCGACTTAGCAAGATCAAGCTTGCCGGCTTCAAATCATTCGTCGATTCGACCACGATTCCATTTCCAAGCAACCTCGTTGGGGTGGTTGGGCCGAATGGCTGTGGCAAATCGAATGTCATTGATGCCGTTCGCTGGGTGATGGGTGAAAGTTCAGCCAGTCGTCTGCGCGGCGATTCGATCACAGACGTCATTTTCAACGGCTCGAGCTCGCGAAAACCCGTTGGTGCGGCATCGGTGGAGCTCCTGTTTGACAATACGGATACCACGCTGGAAGGGCAATACGCCAAATACGCAGAAATCGCCATTCGCCGTGAAGTTGCCAGAGACGGCATATCCAACTATTACCTGAACGGGACCCGTTGCCGGCGAAAAGATATCACCGGCGTGTTCCTGGGAACCGGACTCGGGCCGCGCAGCTATTCGATCATCGAACAGGGCATGATTTCCCGGATGATTGAGGCCAAACCTGAGGAGATGCGGACTTTCATAGAAGAAGCCGCAGGCATCTCGAAGTACAAAGAACGTCGCCGTGAGACATCGAACCGGATCAAGCGGACCAGGGAGAACCTGGATCGCCTCGCAGACGTACTGGACGAAGTCGAGAAGCAGATCAAACACCTGGACAGACAGGCGAAAACAGCGGAACGATATGGCCGCTTGAAAGATGACGAACGCAAGACGGCAGCGGAATTGCTGGCGCTCAGGCTTCGCGATCTGGACGCAAGGGCACAGGAATCTGCCACGATTCTCAGCGACAAGGAAACCGCGCTGGAAGCGTTGATCGCGGAACAGCGAAAGACGGAAGCAAAAATTGAAGATGCGCGGGTTACGCAGAGTGATCGATCGGATGAGTTTAACGCGGTGCAGGCTCGCTATTACAAATCAGGTTCCGAAATCGCACGCATCGAACAAACGATAGAACATGCGCATGAGT
Source organism: Woeseia sp. (assembly GCA_003229095.1). Taxonomy (GTDB): domain Bacteria; phylum Pseudomonadota; class Gammaproteobacteria; order Steroidobacterales; family Woeseiaceae; genus SZUA-117. The sequence goes on from QIHS01000294.1 coordinate 6,885, forward strand.
TGCGGGAAAGGCAACAACATGATTTCGAACTTGCGAAACAGGGTGCCGGAGAAATAGCGGGGCACATTAACAAGGATGAGACCGAAATTGCGCAACTTCAACTGACCTTGAATGCGCTGGTGCCAGGCCTGGAAGATGCCAAAACGCGTGAGCAGGATTCTCATCGCTCGCTGGAGGAGGCGGAACAGGCCCTGGCGGAATGGCAACAACGTTGGGATGAATACTCAAACACGTCGAGTGACACGCAACAGACAAGGCAAGTCGAACAGATTCGAATCGAACAATTGCGTTCGAGGCTTGGCAGCCTGACTGAACGCCGTCGCAAACTTGAACAGTTCCAGAAAACGGCTAATCCGCAGGAACTGAAGACGGAGTTCGAAAAGCTCGTAGCAAACGAACAACGAAAGCGACAAGCACGAGAAGAATTTCAGCGGGCCATAACGGACATCAGCAGTAACGTGCAGAAACTGCGTGAGCAGGACAAGAAACTGAGCAAGCTGGTCGATGAGCGTCGCGCCGCATTGTTGGCGGCACAGGCCAAATATGCGTCGCTTGAAGCTGTACAGAAGGCAGCACTTGGCGAAAGTGATGAGAGCATCCAGGGTTGGCTGGAGTCATCCGGGCTTAAGAGCAAATCGCGCGTTGCGCAGGCCATTGAAGTCGAAGAGGGTTGGCAAACAGCCGTAGAGACAGTTCTGGGCGACTATCTGCAGGCGGTCTGTATAACAGATGTCGCCAGTGCGACGTCCAGCCTGTCTTCGCTGAAGAATGGCAATGTCACGCTATTGGTTGACGATGCGTCGCTCGACGCTGACATGAGTGGTCGCGATTCCCTGGCGACGAAAGTGTCCAATGCACCGGCTGCCGTATTTGAAATTCTGCGTACCGTGCGTATCGCCAATTCGCTAAACGAGGCGCTCGCGATCAGGGAGCGGCTAGGCGGAGAGACGGATGATGGTTCTGTCATCACTGCGGACGGCGTGTGGTTGAGCAGGAGTTGGTTGCGAGTTTGCCGTGACGAAGATTCCCAATCGGGCGTGTTGTCGCGTGAACACACGATGCGTCGTCTGAAAGACGATATCCGCGAAATTCAGGCGCGCAGCGATAGTGCGGCTAAATTGTTGAAAGACGGTCGATTGCGGCTGCGTCAGCTTGAGGAGCGACGCGAGAAACTGCAAATCGACGCCAACGCGTTGCTGGACGAGTATTCAGAGGTCAAGACAAAACTGGATACAGCCCGCTATCGGATGGATCAGGCCAACGCGCGTCAGGAGGCAATTTCCGAGGAAAACAGCGACATCGAAAAGGAACAATTTACGGCCGAAGAACAAACGCGAACATCGCAGTTGCAGTTTGAGC
>QIHS01000541.1 GCA_003229095.1 Woeseia sp.
GGCGCAAGTTGTTTACGTGATCGATAAGCACAATTCCATTGTTCACCACTACACCGATGAGAATCATGATGCCGATCGATGCCATGAAAGAAAACGTCGTTCCGGTGGCCGCAAAGAACAGGAATACGCCGAACACGGAAAAGACGATAGAGCCCAGAATGATTGAAAAGGGCAATAGCATCGACTCAAACAACGCAGCCATGATCAGGAAAATACAGGCGATACCGAGCGCTATATTGACCGCCATCATTTGCTGGGTTTCATCTTGTCTTTGGAAGCCGCGGCCGAACTTCCAGTTGTAGCCAGGTGGCAGTTCGAACTGGTCCATCAGGCCCTCGACTCTCGGCCTTACGGTATCGAGACTCTCGTCTTCAGTGAGGTTGGCCGACAGAATGACCGCGGTTTGGCGATCTGTGCGTCGAATGGTGTCTGGTGATGTGTCGATCAGGAAGTTTGCAACGGACCCCAAAGAAATCCGCTGCCCATCCGGCGTATATAAGGGCAAGTCGGCCAGTTGAGCGACACTTTGTCTGTCGCTTTCGCGAAACGCCATCCTGACCGCAATTTCGCCCGTGTCTCCTCTGAATTCACGCAGGTCCCGTCCCCGCATGGCGACGCCGATATCCCGGGCGATTTCGGTTGCGGTGAGTCCAGCAGCGGCTGCGCGTACACGATCTACGCTTATCCGCACCTCGCGGTCGCCTCCATCGGCATCGGTGCGAACATTTTCCAGTCCCTCGACACTATTTAAAAGCCGTACCAGGTTGTCGCCAATTTCATTCAAAACAGCCGTTGATTCACCGGAAATCTGTAACTGGAATCCTTCGCCGCCACCTTGTTGTTGAAATTCAAAACTTGGCTTGCCGATCGCGATGAGTGGCATGTTTGCCTCGATTCGTTCGATGACGTCTGAGGTGGCTACGGTCGCCTCGTCTTCGTCCGTGAGCAAAATCGTTATAGCTGCCCCGTTTCTTTGAAAAAAGCTGTAGACCGACCTCATGTCAAATTCGCTTTGATTCTCGAACAGGTAGTCCTCAATGGTGGAGACGTTTGCCTCAACAAGTTCGAGTGGATGCTCTCCGTCTATGTGAAGTGGCAAATAGAGGCGTCGGCTGGATTCTGCCGGGAACGCGTCAAACTTGACGAGGTCCAGTACCAGCGGCGCGATGCCGATGATGCAGGTGAGCACAATTCCGCCGAAGGTTTTCCATGGGTGAAGCAAAATCCATTTCAGACCTCGCGCGTAGCGCTCCGTCAGGCGAAACATCATCGACCCTGTTTTCGGTGCCGGCGGAATATCGATACGAGCTGCCAGCATCGGTATGAGCGTCTGCGCGATCAACAGGGAGGCAAGCAGTGCGACGACGATCGTCGTGCCAACGTGAACCATGAACACAGAGATATCGTTCTGCCCGCCAAACATCACCGGTACAAAAACAACAATCGTTGTCAGCGTACCGGCAATGACCGCGATGCCGACGTCTTTTACGCCGGCGAGCGTAGCCTGCATCGGGTTGTCCGGATCCAGGGCGCGGCGACGGAACACGCTTTCGGTCACGACGACAGCGTTATCGACCAACATGCCGATGGCAAGCATCAGGCCCATCATGGTTAACATGTTGAGCGTCAGTCCGGCGAAATACAGAGCGCCGAGCGTAATCAGGAGTGAGAAGGGCACGCATGCGGTAACGATGATGGTCGTTCTTGCCTGTCGCAGAAATGCGTACAAAACCAGCAACGCCAGCAATGCGCCAATCGAGCCGGCGTTCAACAAATCTCGAAGAGACTCACGTACCGAGTCTCCCTGGTTATCCAGATCAAAAATATTAATGCCACGCATTTGCGGCGATCTGGATATTCTCTCTACTTCTTCCATCACCCGGTCGGTGACTTCGACCATGTTGGAACCAGTAGACTTGCTGATCGCGATGCCAATTGCATACTTTCGGTCCAGGTGCCTGCCGAATTCCCGGTCAGGGTTGCGCAACTCAACATCAGCAACATCGCTGAGTTTCAGGTTATTGCGGTTGATGACGATATTTCGAATATCGTCAACGGATTGAAACTCACCGCTTGGCCGGACGCTGAAACGCTGGCCGGCATCCGTAATGCGACCGGCGCTGACTGCAAAATTGCTTTTTTCCAGCAGGATGCGAATTTGATCGATGTTGACGCCGTGCGCGGCCAGGCGATCCGGCAGTAACAGGATGCGAATCTCCCGTGGTTCAACACCGTGCAGGTCTACTCGCGAAACTCCTTCCAGCCGTTCAATGGGGCGCTTGAGCATGCGGTCGAGCAGTTCGTAACTGTCTGACAGGTCCCGATCGCTGGATATACGCAACTCCAATACCGGTTGATCGCCAAGCGAGCCGGTGAATACAAGGATGCGCCGAACATCATCGGGCAGCAGGTGGCGAATACTATCGACTTTGGCACGGGCCTCGATGCCTTTCGCGCCCATACTTTGATTCCAGTCGAAGCGCATAAATATTTGCGCCATTTCTTCGCTGGATGCGGAAAACATCTGTTGTACGCCTGTCAGCGTTGCCAGCGACTCTTCAACCGGGCGTGTGATCAGGCGCTCTACTTCTTCCGGCGTCGAACCCGGGTACGGGATCTGAATGAAAATGCCCGGAAACTCGATATCCGGGAACTTCTCGAGCGGCAACAGGCGTGTCGCAATTGTGCCAATCAAGGCGAGCGCGACAAACACGACAGTCGTCGTGACCGGTCGACGCAAGGAAATTTCCGTATGTTTCACAACATCAGCCTGCGGGCGAGGGCAGAGTTTCGCCTGAAGATACTGTGGTCGGCCACTTCTTGCGGTCCATCAGGGAGTACACGACGGGAATGACGATCAGCGTCAACAAGGTCGAGACCAGCAGGCCACCAATGACCGTTATGGCCATCGGTGTGCGCACCTCTGCGCCCTCACCGAAACCAATTGCCATCGGCAACAGCCCCAGAGCCGTGGTCAGGGTCGTCATCAGGATAGGACGAAGTCTTGCTGTTCCCGCCTCCATGATTGCCGCTAGTTTGTCTTTGCCCTGCGCGCGCAGCTGGTTGATCAGGTCGATCAGTACAATCGCGTTATTGACGACGATTCCCGCGAGCATGATGACGCCGATGAAGGCGACGACGTTAATCGTTGTGCCTGTGACGAATAAAGCCAATACCGCTCCGACCAGTGCGAGCGGAATCGTGAATAGAATGACAAACGGATGAATAAGCGACTCGAATTGCGATGCCATGACCAGATATACAAGGAATATCGCAAGTACCAATGCGAACTGCATTGATCGAAACGAGTCCTCCATTTCCTCACTTTGGCCGGAAACCATCGCGACAACGCCGTTCGGCATTGGTGTTCTGTTTACGATTTCGGTGGCCTCTGCCACGGCACTGCCAAGATCACCGTAGCCGAGGTTGGCAGTAATAATCGCTACTCGTTCCTGTGCAACCCGGCGTATTTCTGCCGGCCCACGCGAAACCCGGATGTCGGCGACGGCATCCAGCGTGACCGGTCGTTCCGAGGCGGGATTGACAATCAGTTTTCGGATCTCGTCGATGCTGGCCTGTCGGGTATCGACGCTGCGTACAAGCACGTCGATCTTCTTGTCGCGCCAGGTATAACGGGTAGCCAGTTCACCACGAACATTGGCGACGACACGATCGGCAATATCGCGAACGGACAAACCGAGTGTGGCTGCACGTTCCTGATCGAACAAAATCTGAATTTCCGGGTTACCCGGCTCGATGGTCGTTTTCAGGTCCGTAAACCGATCGGACGATGACAGCTCCTGAAGCAGCGCCTGGTTGGCGGTGACCAGTCCTTCCAGGTCAAAGCCCGAGATTTCGATTTGCAACGGGCTCGCAAAACTCATCAGGGCTGGTCGGCTGAATTCGTACTGCACGCCAGGCAAATTTGCGAGTTCCTTGCGCATTGCATTCATTGTGGCCGACTCTTCCTCACGGTCCGCTCCAGACCGCAATGTAAGACTCAGTGTGCCGGTATTTTCTCCGGAATCGACCGGGTTGGCATCAAGTCGGTTTCCGGTACCGGCAACTGAGTAACTGAGTTCCACACTGTCAATGTCGTCGGTCACCGCCTGTGCCGCACGGATCGCACGGTCCGTCTCCTGCAGCGGTGTACCGGGCGACAATCGCAGGTCAACGCTAAACTCGCCTTGCGATAGTTGTGGAATAAGTTCGGTCCCAAGCCGGGGAATCAACATCATTGTCGAGGCGAAGATTACTACTGCCCCGCCAACGATCACGCCGCGGTGAGATAAAGACCATTGAAGTAGCGGTGCATAGGCTCTGGCCGTCGCTTTGTAGAAGGACTGCAATAACCACCCGGGAGGCCATAGAATCATTCGTAATATCCAGCCTATCCCGGCAAAAATAGACGCAAAGACTCGTATGATAAATGCGACCCCGCGGGTAAAGAAATTGGGTTGAGAGAACTCATCTGCTTCCTCATAACGAGCGCCGGTACCGAGCGCAGCGAGCATGGGTATCAGCGTCAGGGCGACAACCAGGGAGAAGGCCAGCGCGAACGTTACCGTGAGTGCCTGGTCTCTGAACAACTGACCGGCAATGCCGCTGATAAAGACCATCGGAAAAAACACGGCAATGGTGGTCAGTGTGGCTGCAACGACCGCACCCGAAACCTCCGAGGTCCCGTTGCGCGCAGCGTCGAGAATAGTCTCTCCCTGTTCCCGCTTGCGGACAATATTCTCAAGAACCACGATCGCGTTATCGACCAGCATTCCCACCGCGAGCGCGATTCCACCGAGAGACATGATATTGAGCGACACATCGTTCGAGTACATAAGCAAAAATGTGCCGATCACAGACACCGGAATCGATATTGCGACGATTGCAGTTGCGCGCGAATCTCTCAGGAAGCCGAACAGAACGATGATTGCAAGTACGCCACCGATAACTGCTGCCGATGTCACCTGTTGGATAGCTGCAGAGATAAACCTGGACTGATTGTAGATCTCGATCAGTTCGAGGTTGTCAGGCAGTGTTTCTCGAAGTTGTTCCAGCTTGCGTTCGACCCGATTGGCAACCTGAACGGTATTCGCGTCTCCTTCCTTGTATATGGCCAACTCGACTGATTCGCGGCCATTGACTCTTGTAATCGCCTCACGATCTTTGAATCCCTGTGTAACCGTTGCAACGTCTCGCAGGTAAACAGGTCGGCCGGCAACATTCGCGATTATCGCATCGGCAAATTCATCGACACTTTGAAATTCGTTAATTGTACGAATCAGGAATCGTTGCGTCCCTTCCTCCAGGCGCCCGCCGGAAAGATTGACATTCTCGTCACGAATGCGTTGCGCGATTTGTCGAATGCTGATGCCAAGTTGTGACAGTTTCTGCTGATCGACCTGAATTTGAATTTCGTCTTCAAGGCCGCCACTGACTTTTACAGCGGCAGTGCCATCTTCGGCTTCAAGGTCGCTCTTGATACGATCCTCAGCGAGGCGGCGCAGTATTTTCAGATTCGCCGTGGATGAGGATTTCTGCGTTTCCGAATCGTCGTCTGCCTTGTACAATAAACCGAGCCGCATAATAGGCTCGGACGAGGGATCGAAGCGAAGCATAAGTGGCCGGCTTGCTTCCAGCGGCAATTCGAGAATATCGACTTTTTCACGGACATCGACACCGGCGATGTCCATGTCGGTTCCCCACAAGAACTCAAGGACGACATCCGATTGGCCTGTTCTCGAGACAGACCTTACCTGCCGAACGTTTTTGATTACGCCAACTGCCTCTTCAATGGGCTTGCTGAGCAGGTTTTCGATTTCGATTGGTGCGGCACCGGTCAATTCAGTTCGAACGGTGATCGTCGGATAGGAAATATCGGGTAAGAGATTTACATTCAGTCGAGACAGGGAAACCATGCCGAACAGCACAATTGCGACTGTGAACATTGTGATTGTTACACGGCGTTCAGTTGCAATTTCGATCAACCGGCGCATCGTCAGTTGGCTCCACGCTTAGTCAATTTCCTGACCCGTTGTCGGGTGAGTCACTATCAACGGTTGCTTTGTCCATACTGTGATTGCCTATTACCACAACCGTCGATCCCACTTTGAGATTGATATGGCCAACAACGACAATCTCATCCTCGTCAACAATGCCATCAATCACCTCGATATTGGCACCCTCGGTATATCCGGTACGAATCTCGCGCCGTTCAACGATTTCATCAACGACGACAAAAACGGTGGAGCCGCTGGATTGCTCTATGATCGCACTGCGTGGAATCTGTAGCACGTTCGCGCGCCGGTCGTAGACGATACTGATCCGGCCAAACATGCCGGGTTTTAGCCGGCGACTGCGGTCGGAAACTTCTATCGTGACTTTGAACGTGCCCGTTCCCGGATCGATGACTGGGCTGATGCGAGCAACAATTGCATCAAAGCGCTCGCCTGAGAGAGCGTCGACGTGAATGCTAACGGGCTGGCCGGGTTCGATTCGGCGATACTCGCGTTCGGGAACGTGCAGGTAGGAGACCAGCGGCTCAAGGCTGGTCACTTGAAAGGTCTCAGCGCCAATGGCAATGTTATTGCCGATTCTGACGAACCGCTGTGAAACAACGCCATCAATCGGTGCGCGTATTTCGGTGTAGCCGAGTTCAAGTCGTGCGAGGTCAAAGGACGCTTCCAGCGACTCCATCTCGTACTGAATTTTTTCAAAGTCGCCTGCGCTGATCAATCCCCTATCTTTAAGGTCGAGGTTGCGCTGATAGTCGCGTTGCAGCTTTCGCAAATTGGCCTGCGCCTGCTGCGATTCCAGTCGCAGGCGATCTCCGTCGAGTCTGGCGAGTGTCTGGCCGCCGATAACATCGTCGCCTTCCTCAACCAGTATCTCCCTGACTTCACCGCCGACCTTGGCAATCACTGTCGCGTCGGCGAAAGCCTCGATTGGCGCGGTTCCCGAGTACACAGCATCAATATTGCCGCGGACAGGGAAAGCTGTTTCGATCGGGACGGCAGGCGTCTCTTCTTCATCTTCTGTTTCGTCAACAGAATCAACGCTGACTTCGCAAGCGGAGAGTATGAAAGCCACCAACGCGAGCGTTGGCCAGAGACTGCCTGGTATTGTCGATTTCACCAGCGGCTGAATAGCATGTTTCCCAAAGGCCATTTTTATTCCGAATTGTTATTCGAGGGTTAATCGGTTATCGCCGCTACCGTGCTGATGTTGGTTTCAACGATGCTACCGTCACGCAAGCCGCCCTGGCCGGTAACGATGATCTGTTCATGCCCGTCAAGGCCGCGGAGAATTTCGACATTGCCATTCTGTTCAATACCGATTTCTACTGCTTTGCGAACGGCGGTACCGTCGGACACAGCATAGACGATGTGCTGTTGGTCTTCTTCAAGAATCGCAGTGGCAGGCACAATGAGTGCGTTGGCGTGTTTCTCGTACGCGATTTCAAATCTCCCGAACATTCCTGGCACAAGCAGTTTGGCGTCGTTTTCGATCAGCGCCGTCGCGCGAAACGTGCCATTGCGAGCGTCGATTGTCGGGCTGATTCGGTCGATGACTGCTGAAAATATCTGCCCTGGTAATGCATCGACGCGGACGTTGGCAATGATGCCTGCCGAGAATTTCGCCAGTTCGTTCTGGGGGATATTGAGATATGCCAGCAACTGCGACGTATCCGTGATTCTGAACGTGTTGTCTGCTTCGTTGACGTGTTGTCCGAGTTTGATGTCGCGCGAAGAGACAACACCTGCAATCGGCGCGCGAATCATTGTGTAGTCATAAAACAGCTGCTGCAATTCGAAATTGGCTTGTAAGGAATCCAGGTCGTAACGCATGTTGTCTACAGCGGCAGCACTGACCAGTCCGCGATTTTGCAGCCTGGTGAAGCGCTGAAACTCGCGTGTCGTTTTTTCGAGATTCGCTTTGGCCTGTTTCAATTGCAGAAAATGTCGTTCACCGTCCAGGCGCGCGAGCAGCTGGCCTGCGTGGACCATATCGCCCTCTTCGACCAGGATTTCGACGACCTCGCCGGCAACCCGCGCCGGAATGGGTGCGTCAGCATCTGAGGCAATGGGCGTTGTCGTAAAATAGGTGGCGAATATGTCTGCATATCGGGGTTGGGCAACTGCCACGGGAAGTGGCACTGGTGAGGCAGTCTGCGATGCATCTCCGATCCGTGCTTCTCCAACATTGCAGCCTGACATCATGCTGGCCAGGAAAGCGACGATAAAGATGGAAATACTTGATGTTCGAAGATTCATTCTTGCTGCTAATCTCATTTGAATACAGGTTAAGTCATGTAGTGTTATAGTTGAGTATAACACCATATGACCTCAAGGCAATCTTTCACCCGAAAATCTTTGCGAAAGTTAAAAAAAAGCCTGCCAGGGCTCTACTGGGTTAGATGCACGAATTGTCAAAACAGATGCCCATGCGCTGAAAAATCTTCCGCTGGGCCCGTTTGTCGTCCGGGTCAGGGCTTTGTTTGACCATTGTGGGTCAGGAATACGCTGGCGCGGGCTGGCCTTTGCGGCGTGCCCGATAGCGAGACAGCCCGGCAGATGTGTTGGCACCTATCATCAGCAGGCTTGGCGTGAGGAACAAAGTAAGAATCGTTGCGAATGCCAGTCCACCCGCAACCGACGACGATAGCTGTGTCCAGTACTGAGTTGCAGGTGCACCTACAGAAATATTTCGGTTGATAAGGTCAATGTCGACCGCAAAAACCATTGGCATGAGTCCCAGGATGGTGGTTACCGTCGTCAACAACACCGGGCGCAGGCGAACGGCACAGGTTCGCACGACTGCTTCGAAAGCGTCCGCACCGCGTTTTCTCAATACGTTGAAAGTATCGATAAACACAATATTGTTGTTCACCACTATGCCTGCCAGTGTAATGACACCGACGCCGCTCATGACTGTGCCAAACGGTTTGTCCATGATGAGATGGCCGAGTAATACACCGCCGGTTGAAAACACGACTGCAGTCAAAATCAGGAGCGCCTGGAACAAACTGTTAAATTGAGTAACAAGAATAATGGCCATCACTGCAATTGCGATCATCATTGCTTTGATCAGGAATGCAGCGGCTTCCCTCTGATCTTCGCTGCCGCCTCGAAACAGGACAGTTACGTCGGGGTCGATGTTGAGAAATGGCAACAGTTGCGCCATTTCATCGACGATATCGCCATCCAGAAAGCTATCTTCGACATCTGCTTCGACTTTCATCGTGCGGCGCATATCCGTTCTTTGAATCGAACTGACTTTGAAAGCCGGAACGCGCTTTACAAAATTGCTGAGCGGCACGAGACCGTTTTGGGTCGGAATACGCAACTCGTCCATTTGCGCGAGGCTGCGATCGCCATATGGGTATCGAACCCGAATGTCGATTTCGTCTTCCGCATCGTC
>QIHS01000110.1 GCA_003229095.1 Woeseia sp.
TTCTGGTAAACGACGTAGAAATCGATGCTTCGCCCCGGAATTCTTCCTCGTTCTCAATTGGCGAGACACTGGTAACCGGGCCGGATTCGCGGGTTGCGCTGTTGTGGAACTCGGGGGGGTCGCTGCGAATCGATGAGAACTCCGAAATCAGCTTTGTCTCAAGCAGCGCAATTGAGCTTGTTTCCGGAACCGTTTACTTTGATTCGCTGACCTATGACAGGGCTGGCAACGAGTCCCCCGTATTCTCCATTGACACCGTAGCCGGTCGGATTTCTCATGTTGGCACACAGTTTCTGGCTGGCGTTGTCGGTTCGACGGTGACTATCGGAGTGCGAGAGGGGCAGGTTCTGGTGGATGGACCGGCGTACAATATTCTTGCACAACCAAGGGACAGAATTAGTATTACCGCTGCCGGACTGCAATCGAAGCAACTGGTCGAGCCGTTTGATGAATCCTGGCGCTGGGTCGAGGATATTGCACCGTCATTCGACCCACATGGGCGAACAGTAAAGGAAATGGTAGCGTGGATTAGCAGGGAGACGGGGCGACCATTCCAGTTTCGTTCACGAAATGCAGAAACGAATGCAGCGAGCGCTTCGCTGATCGGGCTGGATAGCCTTAGTCCGCTGCAGGCCCTGAGGACGATGCAATATGCGACTGATCTGAGGTATGACATTGTCAATGAAGAAATCGTGATTTACCTCAGCGACGAGCGAATGTAGAACGAAGGAAGGACGGAAAGAATAAAGTCAGGCTGTCATGGTGCCGTCATTCGAGTGTTGCAGGTCAGTAGGCAGCAGAGTTGTGCTATCTTTCGCGATCCTCCCGCGACTGATCAGTAGCTCTCGCACGTGAATTACGATCATCATCCTTGCGTTCTGTGGCCAAAGCCTGGCTACCTCATCAGGGCAGCTTTCGCAGTATTGCTTTCGATTGGTATCTCGCACCAGGCTGCCGGCCAGCCTGATGATGCTGATGGCATAAGGGTGGGGATGCCTGTCGTCGAAGTCGTCGAGGAGTTTCGAGCGAGAGGCTTGCCGTTCGCGTATAGCTCAACGCTACTCCCGGCAGAGATCCTCGTGCTCAGCAAGCCGTCGTCGCAAGAGCCGTTCGCAATCGTTGTAGAAATTCTGCAGCCGCACGATTTGACCGTTTCGGTTGTTGAGGGCTTGTTCGTCGTCACCCGGCTTACGCCCGGCGTCGGTACCGAAAGTCGTAATACATCCGTGCCCGTAGACGTTGCCAATGACAACGTAATGACGGAACTGATTGTCTCTGCAAGTCGTTACGAAATTTTGCGCGCGGCAAAAGGTTCAAGCACGTTCTTGACTCAGCGTGCTATTCAGAAGTTGCCAAACTTCGGCCAGGATCCAATTCGTGCGGTACGACGATTGCCGGGCACTGCATCGGGCGGTGCCTCGGCGCTGCCACATATCAGGGGGGCTGAATCAGGTGACACAAGGTTGATTCTGAATGGTGAACGTTTGGTGGACCCTTTTCACTTTCGAGACTTTCAAGGCATTTTCAGCATTATCGATGCCCGGGCAGTCGATGGTGTGGAGGTTTTCACTGGTGGCTTTCCCGTGCAATACGGTGACAGTGTTGGTGGTTTGCTGATGATCGATACCATCGTACCGGACGAGGATCGACGTACGGAAATCGGGCTGAGCATTTTCAATACGTCGTTCCTGTCGGCAGGAAGGCTGGCAAACGGCGATACCGAATGGTTGCTATCGGCCCGACGCAGTAATTTGGATCTGGTGCTTGACGATGAATTTGGTCGGCCGCTATACACTGATCTGTTTACGACGCTGGCGTTCAACGTCTCATCGCGAACGAAGATTTCTGTGAACGCTCTGTTTGCTAACGACAAGGTGCGAATCGTCGCTGAAAGTGACGCCGTCGAACTCGACCTGTCGAGCAACGAGTCGCGCAATTCACAGATCTGGATTAACTGGACTCAGAGCTGGACGGGTTCACTGTCAAGCAGTAGCGGATTTTCGAGCAGCACAATCGAGAGTTCACGGGTTGGTCTGATCGATGATCCGGGAAAAATGTTCGGTCAGGTCGCAGACACCAGGGATTTCGATATTTTTGCTGCGCGGCAGGATTGGACTCTTGACGTCGGGGAGCATCATCGACTGTCCTGGGGCGCGGACTATAGACATCTTAAGGGAGACTATGATTACTTTGGAACCGTCGAGTATTTTGGGCCATTTCTATCTCTTGAGGGCTTGCCTGCATCGTTCGTACGAGATAGCAGAGTCGAAGTCGAAGGAGATTCTTTCGCGCTCTATTTGTCCGACCGATGGCGTCTTACGCCAAAGACAGTAGTTGACCTGGGCGTGCGATGGGACAAGCAAACTTACACCGACCTTCAAAACGAAACGCAATTCAGCCCGCGGTTTAGTCTTATGCATCGCCTGGGGACAAAGACCAATCTTCGGCTGAGCTTGGGGCGCTACTATCAGTCGCAGGGCATAAATGAGCTACAGGTTGAAGATGGTGTGGAGCGGTTTTTCCCGGCCCAGCGTTCGGATACGGCAATAATCGGCTTACAACATCGAATTGGAAGCAGATACGCGTTCAGGGTCGAAGCGTACTGGAAATCATTGGGGCGTCAGCGACCGCGTTTTGAGAATCTTTTCGACCCCCTGGCGATAATCCCGGAACTAGAACCGGGCCGGGTACGTGTTTTGGCTGACCGGGCATCTTCCCGAGGTATCGAAACGTCGGTCGTTTATGACAACGATGGCAAGTTTGGCTGGTGGGCGAGTTACACTTTTGCCGAGGCCACAGATCAAATCGATGGGCGAAATGTGCCAAAAAGCTGGGATCAGAGACATGCTTTGCAGGCTGGCCTCGATTGGACGACGGATCGTTGGGAGGTCGGCATGGCGGCGAATATTCGCAGTGGCTGGCCCACGACGGCACTGAGCATCGAACCCTCAAATGATCCGATGAATCCAATAATCGTTTTTGGGGCAAGGAATGCTGACCGGTTTCCTACCTTTGCGACATTGGATATCAGGGCCGCATATACTGTTCCGGTCCGCGACGGATCCCTCAGCTTTTTTCTGGAGATATCAAATGCGTTGGACAGGGAGAACCCGTGTTGCGTCGACTTCGATGTTGACGAAGACGCTGACGGAAACTTGGTCCTGAGCCAGAAAGACGACTTCTGGTTACCGCTGCTTCCATCCATCGGAGTTCTCTGGGAGTTCTAGCCAGAGATCTTGAGACCATGACTGACTGACATGCGTGGTTCGAACGTCCGCCAGGCTATCCCTCGCTGTTTTACGTCGTGCTTTTCTTGTCTGCCTGAGTCGTTGGCGTTGGCCATCCGGAACGCAGGTGAATGTCTCGTTGAGGAAACGGAATCTCGATGCCGTATTCGCTCAACTTCGTTTCCAGTGCCCACAAGTACGCAGCGCGGGTTCGTGTCGGTCGTTTCGCACCCTGGCGATTGACCCAAACAAGCAGCAGGAAGTTCAGGCTGTTGTCGCCGAACTCAATCAGCCAGGCGTCCGGCTCACGTCCCTTGATATGCGTTAACGTAAAGGGGACGTCGGCCGCCGCTTCCATCGCTGCTTTTCTCACCATCTCTTTGTCGCTGCCATAAGCGACACCAAATGGAATTCGAACCCGCAGGACTCTTTCGCCAAGCGTCCAGTTGGTGAGTCGGGTGGTGACGAACTCGGAATTTGGCACGACGATATCGATATTGTCATTGGTATTGATCAATGTGCTGCGCACGTTAATGGCTTTCACGGTGCCCGTAAGCCCGGTGTCCAGCTCGATATAATCGCCAACCCGAAGTGAATGCTCGAACAGGATAATCAGGCCGGAAACGAAATTGTTCACAATCGACTGCAGGCCAAAACCGATGCCGACACTGAGTGCGCCGGCGACCAGCGCCAGGTTGCCAAAATCAAGCCCGATAGACGTTAGTGCAATGAAAACGGCAGAAACGATGATGACGTAGTGAGTAAGCCGACCTACCGTATAAAGTGATGCCTGCGTGCCAGTGTATTCGCTGTCGCCAACCCGTCCAATAGCATGTCTGACGCCACGCGAGAGCAACATCGCGACCGCCATGATAATGAGAGCTTTCAGGATATCCGCACCGGTAACCGGCGTTTCCCCGACGGAAAACAGCGTGGCATCAACCAGACTCGCGACCCGAAGATAGGCGGTTTTCGCTAAACGATTTAAGTCAGCAAGAAAGGACCTGATCGCACCTGAATATTCAGTAACCGAACTGTCCAGAACCAGCATCAGGAGTTGCAGGTCGGAAATCGCCGCATCCAGTTCCCCAACGTGTGCGAGTGCTTCCTGGGCCGTTCCCAGGCGTTGATCGAGCAAACGTCGCGAAGCCCTGTCCAGCCCGTCTCTGTTCGAGCTTTGTACGGCGATCAACTCTTCTTCAGATTCTCTCTTCCACTCCGGCGCTTGTTGGCCAATAGTGCGGATCAACTCTGACCACGCAAGGGTCCGCTCTTCAATGGTTTCTATACTGGGCGCCCTGTCCAGCGAAATTCTTGTCCACCAGTACTGCGCAAAAGACCTTGCCAGTGCGACTTCTGCAACCGCCAGAGAAATTTCTGATTCCAG
Source organism: Woeseia sp. (assembly GCA_003229095.1). GTDB lineage: Bacteria > Pseudomonadota > Gammaproteobacteria > Steroidobacterales > Woeseiaceae > SZUA-117. The sequence continues at coordinate 4,615 of QIHS01000110.1, forward strand.
TAATCTCTGTTGCCACAAACGTTGCTGAGATCGGCCCTGTACAGTGTCCAGATCAAGGCCGCTCGCGGCAATCTGAGCGGCTCGCAGTCTGTCCTGAGCACTCTCGACAGAAAGTTCATTGGCGCGTACACGTTCATCGAGTTCGTTCAGAGTTGCTTCATTTGCCGTCGTTTCCAGCCTGCCCCTGGCGAGATCGACACGCATGGCGGTCGATTCGGCAAACTCGGTCGCGCGTTCAAACCTTTGTGTCAACAGCGTCAGCCGACGCGCGGAAATTTCCAATGCAGTGCGCGCCTGTACCAGTCTCAGTGCGACCAGCCAGCGTTCGTCTCCGACAGTGGCGTCGACATAGTCCTTGAATGCGGTATCACGACGTCTGCTCGCGCCGTTCAGGACACGTTGCTCCCTTTCTACTTCAAGTTGCTCCTCTGCAGCGTCGGACCGAGCGCCTCGAGCTGCTTCCGCGAGCTCTAGCAGAACGGTGATCGAATAACCCAGCGCCGGCGGTGATTGTTCCTCCAGAGTCAGGGCGGCGACATCCGCTAACGCAAGGTATGCGGTGAAGTTGTCCCGCACTGCAGCAAGAATCGATGTCGCAATTTCCTGGTTCCGGACTTCCAGATCGGCAGTTTGTGCAAGAATGCCCTCGAGGAATACGTCAATGCGAAACTCAACTTCGTTTTGCGAACCTTCGAAGTAATTCCACCAGTCTGACTGCAAAGACGCAAGATCCGGCGCGACAGAGTTGGCGCTTTCGTCTGGCTGCTGGGCCGCACTGCTGAACGCGACAACAATGCCTGCCAGCAATAAGAGGAATTTTGTCGCTAGTCGAGTTTTCATGGAGGTGAACAATTACCTGAAACTTGGCGCAGTATCTGCCTGTATATTATTGCAAACATAAGCTGTCTGGAAAGCACTACCTGAGTGATTGCACATGCGCTTGCTCAGGTAGTGCGGAGCAGTGCTGAAGCGACCCTTCTACACCGACCATTCGACAGCGTTCCCACTCGTCCGTGCCCATGAATACGGCTTCCTCGGTGAGGTGGTCCAGGTAGCGGTTTACATCGCCGTGCGCCGCGGCGTCATGAAAATCGTCGATGACAGTGGCGATTGCGGCGATTTCCGATTCGTGCTTTGCCGCCAGCGCTGTCGTCTGCAGGCATGCCAGCAACGAGAGGAAAAGAAGGTTTTTCAGAATCATGATGGTGTCCTGTCGTTCATCGTAACTGGCTGTCCTTGCTGCCGCGCCGGTTATAGCCGCTTTGGATAGTGGTTTCTTTGTCTTTTTCTGCCTGACACCGAATGCATAAGCGCACGCCTGGAACGGCTTCCCGGCGAGCCGTCGGGATGGTGACATCGCATTCCGCACAATTTTGCAGGCTTGCGCCACGTGGCATTTGATCGCGGGCCCGGCTGACAGCATCCTCGATAGTCGCATCAATCTGCTCTTGTACCGCACCGTCTTTCGCAAAACCACCGGCCATGGCTGCACTCCCGAACTCAATTGCCACTCATCACGACAGTGTAATGAACCCGTCTGACAAGAGACAGGCGTTTACAACCGGGGGGTAGAATTTGTTCGCGTAATTCCAAGAAATTCCTTCCTGCAAGGCGCTTTACGGCCTACTATCAGAATCTGATTGAGGCGTTTTCAATAGCAACCATTGCACCAATTCCGGCTTTGGAGCTATTAATAGAGGGTGAGAAAATTGAATAGACATCTGACCGGCGCAGTAGCGCTACTCACGCTGGCCGCTTGTGGCCAGGAGCCGGCAAGCGAGCTTGCCGAGACGGCACCGATTCTGGTGTCCGGAATTTCTTTTGAGCACATGGATATCAATGTCCGTCCCGGGGACGACTTCTTCTCCTATGTAAACGGCAAATGGATCGAAGAGACCGAAATCCCGGAGGACAAATCAGCCTATGGCGGATTCTCACTGCTTGATGATGAATCGCAAGAGCACGTCAGGGCCATTATCGATGAGTCAGCAACTGGCGATTTCGCGCATGGCACCGACGAGCAGAAAGTGGGAGATCTGTACAAGTCCTACATGAACATGGACGAACGAAATGCTCGTGGCGTCGATCCACTGAAGACAGAATTTGAGAAAATCAATGCGATTAGCAACCACAGTGAGCTCGCTGTGTACTTCGCCTCGGCCGGCAAACTTGGCTATACCATGCCGTTCGCCGTTGGCCAGTTCGCAGATTTCAAAGACCCGACCACCTACATGATGTATGCGGTACAAAGCGGTCTCGGCATGCCGGACCGCGACTATTATCTTAATGAAGATGAAAAGTCGATCGAGATTCGCGACAAATACATCGCACATGTTGAGGCAATGTTCTCATTGGCTGAATTGCCGGACGGAGCGGCGGCTGCACGAACCATCGTGGCACTCGAGTATCGTTTCGCGATGGAACAGATGCGCAAAGAAGATACTCGCAACATGGTTGCGTTGTACCAGAAAATTCCGGTGGCAGAACTCAACGGCCTTATGCCTAAATTTAATTGGCAAGGTTATCTTGCAGAATCTGATCTGCAGGACCTGGATGGCCTGGTTGTCATGATGCGTGACTACATGGGAGCGCTTGATGACATCATCGCAGACACGGGCATCGACACCTGGAAGACCTACCTGACCTGGGCAGTGCTCAATTCGACGGCGAGCCGCTTGACTGCGGAACTAGACCAACAGAATTTCTCGTTTTACGGTACGACCCTGTCTGGCACCGAGAAACAACAGGACATGTGGCGTCGCGGCGTTGGTGTTGTCAATGGCGTCGTGGGAGAGGTGGTTGGCAAGGTCTATGTAAAGAAGCATTTTCCACCTGAGGCCAAAGATCGCATGCTTGAAATCGTTGGCAACCTGGTCAAGGCCTACGAGATGAGCATCAGGAATCTTGAATGGATGACCGACGAAACAAAAGCGGAAGCGCTGGACAAGCTTTCAAAGTTCACGCCAAAAATAGGCTATCCAGATGTCTGGCGTGACTACGATGCACTCGACATCGAGAGCGACGACCTGTTTGGCAACATGAACCGTGCCTCCCTGGCGCAACATGACCGGCAGGTAAATCGGCAGGGTGGAGAGGTTGATCGTACCGAATGGGGAATGACGCCGCAGACAGTCAATGCTTATTACAACCCGCCGCTCAATGAAATCGTTTTTCCGGCGGCTATTCTGCAAGCACCTTTCTTCAATCTAAAAGCGGACGACGCCGTGAACTACGGCGCAATCGGCGCGGTCATTGGGCATGAGATTGGACATGGCTTTGACGACACCGGTTCAACTTTCGATGGCGATGGTGTGTTGAGAAACTGGTGGACGGATGCAGATCGCGCTGAATTCGAAAAACGCACTGCGGTTCTTGTCGCACAGTACTCAGCCTATAAGCCATTCGAAGACCTGAACGTCAACGGTGAATTTACGCTGGGCGAAAATATTGGTGACCTCGGTGGAATCGGCATCGGCCTGTTGGCATACAAGATTTCGCTTGATGGCAA
>QIHS01000005.1 GCA_003229095.1 Woeseia sp.
AACAAAATGGCCCGCATCTGCTGGGTGGTGCTGAGCAGCGATCAACCTTTTGATATGAAGCGCGCGTTTAAACCCGCCGCCTGAGTCTGCCGCAACGATGAACCAATAAGTCAATCGCCCTGGGAGAGCCTGATTGTGGGACAAGGTTCAACAAAACCGTGTGGATGTATAGGCCCCGGGGCATCTCGAAACTCATCATGGGTCGGAGCCAACAAAACGCTCCATTAAGAACCCGTATATATGTCAGCAGACCATTTTTTTCATCGACCCCGGCAGCAACAACTTGATCTGCAATCTCCTCGTCGTGAGGAACGGCCTGCTATTGCCTGCGGTTCGGCAATACATCGAAAAAGGCCTTGCTTATCAGGAGGCGTCCATATATGTCCTTATCTATTTTCTATTTCTTATCTATTTTATTGGATTGATATTTCAACCAGGCCAATACGCACGGGGCCTGTCGCAGCTGTTAGACTTTCGACATGACGTTTATTCTGGCTATGGCAGAGGACCTGACGAGGGAAATTGACTCGATCATTGCTGACATCTGTCCCAGCGCGGGTCGCCGCACCATGTACGGCGGCATCGTCTTCGAGAAGGAAGCTGGAATTCCTAAAACGATGGTCTGCGGGCACTTTGTCTATAAGAATCATGTGAGCCTGGAGTTCGCCAGAGGATATGAGCTGGATGATCCCGACCACGTGCTGGAAGGCAATGGCAAGTACCGACGCCATATCAAGCTGAGGGCCCAAACCGATCTTGCGGAGAAATCAGTTCGTCAAATGATCATGCGGGCATTTTCCTGAGTCACTCACGTCGGGTCGCGAAATCTAGGTGGGCGCTGCTCAATATTTGCCCGTACCGCTTCGGCCTGATTTTCACCTGCCATGACAGCCGCCTGCAGTATTGCCTCTCGCCGCAGTGAACTTGCGGGGTCATCTTTCCAGGAATCATTGATCAGTTTCTTGATTGCGCGAATTGCGTCCGGGGACTTGCTGGCGATCTTAGCCGCGACATTCTGCGCTTTGCTTAGTGAATCCTCGATCACTTCCGTGACAAAACCGAAGTCGAGAGCATCGGTTGCCGAAAATATACGCCCGGTATAGGCGAGCTCTCTTACTCTGTCTATCGGCACAACACCGGCCAAGGTTGTCGTAATGCCCATATCAGGAATAAGTCCCCACTTGATTTCCATTATCGACATGCGCACATCGGGCGATGCATAGCGGAGGTCAGCGCCCATCGCAATTTGCAGACCCGCACCAAAAACGGAGCCTTGCAGTGCAGCCAGTACCGGCACCGGCAAATCGTGCCACACGGTTGCTGCGCTTTGAAAAAAATTTGCGGTGGACCCTTCGACAGGCTCAAGCATTTCAGTGAGACTGACATCGTTGCCATCATTTTGAAAAACGGCGGTATCTATGCCGGCACAAAAATGTTCTCCATCGCCGCAAAGAACGACTGCCCGAACCGATGGGTTATTGCGCAAAGATTCTGCCGTCTCTGCAAGTGCCGAAAACATGGCCAGGTCAACCGCATTACGTTTGGCCGCCCGATTAAGCATGACGGTTGCAACGTGATTGTCGATGCTTGTCGTCACTCGTTCATTCATCACGTACCCCTCCGAGGCCTCTGCTCATTACAGAATTGCGCGCCAATCCCTGACTCTCCGCAAGACTCTCTAGCCGGCCAACACGCACTTACCGTTGCTGATGACCATCGCATTCCGTTCCCGAACTCGACATCGAAACGAGACAATGTTGCGGTCTTGCCAGATTTCAGTCGTGATAACGTCGCCAGGATAAACCGGCGAGCTAAAACGGACATCAAAACTCTTGATCAGCGTGAAGTCATAATTGCAGACTGTTTTTAGCACAGCGAAACACGCAATACCGTAGGTACAGCGTCCGTGCAAAATTGGCGCGTCAAATCCAGCACCTCTGGCAATTTCCGGGTCCACATGGAGTGGATTGAAGTCGCCGGACAGTCTGAACAGCAACGCCTGGTCCGAACGGGTTGCAAGGTCGCAGCTCATGTCTGCGTCCCGGTTGGGCAGCTTGTGGCGCAGTCGAAGCCCAGGTTGTGGCCCGCCAAAACCGCCATCCGCCCGGGCAATCAGGCGACTCACCATGGTGCAAATAACGCTGTCATCTCTGGCGAGGCGCAACTCAGATTCGATTTCGATCTCTGCACCCTTGTTCGCACCATGATCGAATATGCCAACCACCTGTTGGCTTGCGAGCAATTCTCCCGCTGATGGCAGCGGCCGATAGAGTTCAAGCGTCTGTGTTCGATGCAAAATCCTGCTCGGATCACAGCCGGATTCAGCCACAATAGCGTCACTCACCAACATGCTCGCAAACGTCGGCACGCTCTTCGACCCCGGCTGCTCACAGACATACGGCAATTCATCGGGATTCAGCGGATCTCGACCCAGACCGACGCCGAGCGCATACAGACTAAGATCATTTGCGGTATAGCTAACCGGCACATCGGTTACCCGAGCCGCCATCAGCGCATCATAGTTAATCGTCATTCGTCGTTTGCTTTTTTTGTGGCCCGGCAAATACTAACCCGATTTTTCGGCGTAGTCCCAGCCAATTTTGGCAAGCGGACTAACGGCCTGCCCAGCACGGTTCGCATGTGCACTCGAGGCGGTGCCGTCGCGTACCCGACCGGCGACGCCCTGCAAGATCGCCGCCAGCCGAAAGAAATTGTAGGCCGCATAGAAATCCCGGTGCGGAATCCCGCCTTCCCTGCCCGTTCGCTCACAGTAGGTCGCCACGTATTCGTCCTCGGTGGGTATACCCAGTGCCACGATATCTTTTCCGGCCAAACCGGTGCTGCCAATGCCAATCTCGGGCATTTGCCAGGTCATCATGTGATAGGTGAAATCACCGATCGGGTGGCCAATCGTCGATAATTCCCAATCCAGCACCGCAATGACACGCGGTTCCGTGGGGTGAAAAATCATGTTGTCCAATCGGTAGTCACCGTGGACCACCGTAGCGGTCTCATCATCGGGAATGTTATCAGGCAGCCACGCCATTAGCCGGTCCATGCCGTCAATTTTCGAGGTCTCTGACGCAACGTATTGTTTCGACCAACGTGAAATCTGCCGTGCAAAATAGTTTCCCGGTCTGCCGTAATCCGCCAGGCCAATTCGATCGACGTCAAAATTGTGCAGGTTGGCGATTGTCTGGTTCGCCTGATCGTATATTGCACGACGTTCGTCGGGATCCATGTTCGGCAGGTCCAGGTCCCAGAATATTCGCCCTTCGATAAACTCCATAATAAAAAATATTGTGCCGACGATTTCCTCGTCCTCACACAAAACGAAAGGCCTGGGAACCGGAAAGTCCGCTGCATAGAGAGCGCTTATGACCCGAAATTCCCGGTCAACCGCGTGCGCCGACTTCAGCAATTTCCCGGGCGGCTTGCGTCGCAGAACGTATTTTCCGGACGGTGATGCCAGCAAATAAGTCGGATTGGATTGGCCGCCTTTAAACTGACTTACCGTCAGCGGCCCCTGAAAGCCAGCCACATGGGACTGCATATATTTTTGCAACGTCTTCGTGTCAAGGCGATGGCCTTCAAGCACATTGCGGGTACCGGAGTTTTGTTCTTGCCTGACGCTCATGGTGCAACAGTCTACATGCGAAAGATGCCGTAGGGTGTTTCGCCATCGCGCGGATTGTTCATCGAGGCCGACACGGCCTGGCCTAACACCCGGCGCGTATCAACCGGATCAATGACACCATCGTCCCAAAGTCGCGAACTCGCGTAGTACGGATGCCCCTGCTTTTCGTATTGTCGGCAAATTCGTCGTTCGTAGTTTGTCTGTTCTTTCTTTGGCCAGGTCTCACCGCGCGCCTCCATACTATCTCGCTTCACCGTTGACAGGACCAGCGAAGCCTGTTCGCCGCCCATGACCGAAATTCGCGCATTCGGCCACATCCAGAGCATCCGTGGGCTATAGGCTCTGCCGCACATCGCATAATTTCCCGCGCCGAATGAACCACCGATGATGACAGTAAATTTGGGCACGGAAGCCGTGGCGACCGCGTTGACCATTTTCGCGCCATCTTTCGCAATGCCGCCGTGTTCAACCTTCTTGCCGACCATGAAACCAGTGATGTTCTGCAGGAAAACCAGCGGAATGCCGCGCCGGTTACACAGTTGAACAAAATGCGCCCCTTTTTGTGCAGACTCTGAAAACAGAATGCCATTGTTGGCAACAATGCCGATCGGATACCCATAGAGATGCGCAAAGCCGCATACCAGTGTTGGTCCGTATAGTGCTTTGAATTCCTGAAATTCCGATGCGTCAACCAATCGCGCAATCACCTCACGAACGTCATACGGATATCGAAACTCGCGCGACACGACACCATACAGTTCGCTGGCCGGATAGGCAGGTTCAGTGGCCTCGCGCAATTTCAGCGGAATGTCTTTACGCCAGTTCAGGTTTCCGACCAGTTCCCGCACCATGGAAAGTGCTTCTAAATCGTCCTTCGCCAGGTAGTCGGTGACGCCTGAAATTCGTGAATGCACATCGCCGCCGCCCAGTGTTTGTGCGTCAACCACTTCACCGGTCGCTGCTTTCACCAACGGCGGACCACCGAGGAAGATCGTGCCCTGGTTACGAACGATGATGGCCTCGTCACACATTGCCGGTACGTATGCACCACCGGCTGTGCAAGAGCCGAGAACAGCCGCGATTTGCGGGATTCCTTTTGCCGATAATCGTGCCTGGTTAAAGAAAATTCGGCCGAAATGATCGCGATCAGGGAATACCTCGTCCTGCAGCGGCAGGAATGCACCGCCCGAGTCAACCAGGTAGATACAGGGCAGCCCGTTCTGTTCTGCAATTTCCTGTGCGCGCAGATGTTTCTTGATTGTCAGCGGATAATAAGTACCGCCCTTAACGGTGGCGTCGTTGGCGACAATAACGCAATCGATATCGCTGACCTGGCCAACGCCGGTGATAAGCCCGGCGGACGGGACTTCGTCATCGTATTGTCCGTATGCGGCCAGTTGACCAATTTCGAGAAACGGGGCGCCTCGATCCACAAGAGTGCGAATTCTGTCGCGCGGTAATAACTTGCCTCGCGCCAGGTGCTTCTCGCGCGCCCGTTCGCTGCCGCCTTCGGCAATTTTTCCCAACACGGTTTTGAGTTCATCAGCGAGCAAGCGATTCGCAACGTCATTTTGTGCGAACTCTTTGGAGTCTGCTTTGATTTTACTTTTGATTACTGGCATGGCAGCGCGTAGTACATTTCCTGTCAACTCGTGGCTTCAAACAGCTCCCGCCCGATAAGCATGCGCCGAATTTCACTCGTCCCGGCACCAATTTCGTATAGCTTAGCATCACGCCAGAGCCGTCCGGCCGGATATTCATTGATGTATCCATTGCCACCAAACACCTGGATTGCATGACCGGCCATCCAGGTCGCACGCTCCGAGGCCAGCAGGATGCAGGCGGCCGCATCGAAGCGCGTCGTCTGGCCGCGATCGCACGCCTTCGCAACAGTATAGACGTACGCGCGGCATGCGTTCATTGCCGTATACAGATCCGCGATCTTGCCCTGCATCAATTGAAAGGTGCCGATTGGCTGGCCGAACTGTTTGCGGTCATGCAGATAGGGCATTACCAGGTCAAAACAAGCACGCATGATGCCCAGCGGTCCGGCGGCCAGGACGACTCTCTCGTAGTCCAGCCCACTCATCAGAATCGCAGCACCTTTGCCCTCCTCCGCCAGCAGGTTGGCTGCCGGAATGCGGCAATCGTTCAGTACGATTTCACCTGTGTCACAGCCTCTCATGCCCAGTTTGTCGAGCTTTTGTGCTGTGCTGAATCCTGGCGCGTCCTTTTCAATAATGAATGCGCCCAATTTGCTGCGCCCGTCACCATTTCGGCTGGTGACTGCATAAACAATAGACACATCAGCCTCAGGCGCATTTGTGATCCACATTTTGCTGCCATTGAGCACGTAGTCATCGCCGTCAGCGGTTGCCGTCGTCGTCATGCCCATGACGTCGGATCCCGCGCCCGTTTCACTCATCGCCAACGCACCGATATGTTCACCGGAGATCAGTTTGGGCAAGTACTTCTCTTTCTGCTCTGCACTACCCCAGCGTCGCAGCTGGTTAACACACAAGTTGGAATGTGCGCCATAGGAGAGCCCGACGGAGGCAGACGCCCTGCTGATCTCTTCCATTGCGACAACGTGCGCAAGATAGCCAAGACCGGCGCCACCGTACTGTTCTTCGACGGTGATACCAAGCAGGCCAAGCTCACCTAATTCCGGCCAGAGGTCGCGCGGGAACTGGTTTTCAGAGTCGATGTCAGCGGCGCGCGGTGCAATTCGATCAGCGGCAAAGTCGCTAACCGATTTGCGCAGCAAATCGATGTCGTCGCCCAGCCCAAAATCGAAATCAATCATGCGAACTCCGGAGATATTCAGCTTAAGGACTGCGAATGTTCCACGATTCGCAGGCAGCACTGAATACCATTGAGACGGTATGGCCGCTATATTCGGCCTAAATCGTCGATCAGCAGGGAAAAGAGCTCATATTGGGAGCTAATGCCAAGCTTGGCGAAGAGATTTCGTTTGTGAACCATGACGGTGCCGGGCGCGATCCGCAATTCTCGCGCAACGGATTTTGACGAATGACCCCGCAGCAGCAATTGGCTGATCTGCCGCTCACGATTGGTCAGTACTGACTGCCCGAAATTCTCGAAACACATTGTCAGCCGTTTATGAACGTCGTCATCGCCCCGAGTATTACCTGCACGATCGATCCAGGCTTGCCAGACTTTTTGCATACTCGCCTGCACCATCGGTTCGATTAACGCAAGCCGTTGCAACTCAACCTTGCTGAACATGCGGTCACGACGACCGACGACAAGCACCACCGTTGTCCTCTTTGACACCGGCAGCAGAAAATCCATTTCGTCGAGAAGATGCGTACGTTCGCAGTACTGGCGATAATATTCACTTGACCGAAACCGGTCAGGCAACTCATCCCTGAACCTGCACAGTCCTGGTTGCTTGCTTCGAATTGAAAGCTGATAGAGCGGATCGAGCAAGTAGGGTCCGTCAAGATAGCGCTCGAGATAGTGTTTTCGCCCGGCAGGTTCAAGCGTGTGGTGCAGAACATCCGGGCGTGCATCTTTATGGAAAGCAATAAGACAGGTTCCCTCATGACTGACTGCGGCATCAATTGCTGCAGTCAGCCCCGACGCAACGGCTTTCCCTTCGGTCGAAGCGATGATATCGGCGACTGCCGCGTGCCATCGGGCGGATTCGAATTTGCTCACCATGAGTGGTTTATCAGGGTGCCTGGTAAAGCGCAGCGACTGCGCCACTCGGATCTTCGATGACAGCAATTTTTCCGCCGTCCATCGGCTTAGGACCAACCAAAACCTTGCCACCGTTCGCTATACAAGCGTCCGCACTTTTTTCAGCATCCACAACGACAATATAGATTAACCACTGCCGTGGCATTGCATCGTTGCTGCCACGCGCATGACAAATTCCGGCCGCAGGTGTGCCATCCGCAGGCATCGTCATGTTGTAATCCGCATACTCGCCCATGTCGACACTTTGCGGTTTCCACCCGGTTACTTTTGCGTAGAAGTCCTTGAGGCCTTCAGCGTCATCAACCGTAATATCAATCCAGCCGATTTTGCCTGTTTCTGATACATCTGCCATTTTATTGAACCCCTATTGTCAGCGTCTCGCAGGTACGATAATTTTTTCATATTTTCAGCAAAAACAGTCTCTTACGTCTTATTTGTGCGAAACTCGCGCCGCTTGCGAGCGTATTACAAGTGACCGACGCACGTCTTGCAAGGCTGCGCCCGCCAACAGTATGAATCGACCAGCAGTATTGTTAGCATAACTCGCCATTTCGCCATCGCAAGATTCAACATATGAAATTCGAAAAAAGGGTTGTAATCATCACCGGTGCGGCCCGCGGACTCGGCCAGGAGTATGCGCGACAATTTGCGCGCAGAGGCGCAAGCGTTGTCGTCAGCGACCTGC
>QIHS01000170.1 GCA_003229095.1 Woeseia sp.
GCTCAAGTTCATACCGTATTCGCGAAATAACACCAGGATACAAAACTGCCTTCCCATCGCGCACAACAGGTTCATATTCAAACAACCGAACTGCCAGAATCGATGCCGCGTCAAAATAAGGCCCATTGCACCGATACAAAATTTCAATATCAATCGGGCGACCCTGTTCGTTTAAGGTAAATTCGACATCGACATAGCCCTCGATGCCCGCCCTTTGTGCAGTGGCCGGATAGGTGGGAGCTACTCGTAAGATCGGGACGAGGTCCTTCGGTTTCGCATCTGCCGATTTTTTCTTACGAAATTTTGTTGGTTTAAAGCTCGGGTCTTTGCGAAGAATGGTATTGATACACCTAAGATGTTTCCGAGCCAGGGAGCGTAGATCCGCAAGATCGGCAATATCCCGTGGGAGGACTTTCGTCGCTATTGCAAAGTGGCTCCTTGCTGCCTTTGCATCGTTGCTGACCAGATGGTAATACCCCAGGTAGTATTGGGCCGTGCCTACATTCGGGTGTGTTGGCGGTAGCTTCTCCGAGTAAGTCTGGATCGCTTTTTCGAGGTAGGTACCGGCGGTCAAAGACACAAAATCGTCAAGAATAAGGATGCCTGCATCCAGGGAAAAATCCGCATGAGCGAGCGAACCGGCGCCATACTCGTTGATTAATATATTCTCTGCACGAGCAAGATAAAGTCTTTGTACGGGCTGCTTCTGGATTGTACCGCTGGCGTCGGCCAGCGAGGTCAATACCGAGATCAACTTGGGTGAGCGAATACCATATACGGATTCCGTTCGTCCGAGAGCCAATTCCAGTATCGGCATGCTTTCGCTTGCCTTGCCAGCCATTAACAAGGCGTTGCCAAATTCAGCTGTGACCTCGGCGACCAGCACTGCGTCCAGCGTAAGGCTACTATCGCTGAGTTCGTATGCCCGCCTCGCAAATCGCAGTGCCGCTTCATAATTTTCTGCAAGAGCATTCTGCTCGTAGTCGCTCCACACACGGTCAAACTCACTACGAAGATAGGAATCGTCCTGCTGCGCAAGCGCCACAGTGCACGCTCCACACAGCGTCAGCGCGACAATGCAGCGGCTAGCCGTGGAAAATCCGATCAATGCGCTGGCTGTGCCGGTACAAGCTTGTTGTCTTCGATTCCCAGCAAAATCGGCTCCGCATTATCGCGATAAATATTAATCTTTGCGTTGTAGGCCGAGCGGGTGAGTCCGTGTTTATCTTTTATATGCAAACGTCGAATATTGAAGTCGCCGCTTTCCAGTCTCTCACCGGTCAGGTAGCACTTAATCGCGGTGACTCGATCGCCGGACAATTCCAGGCCACTCAATTTCGTGAGGTTGTTTTGCGCACGTTGTAAAAAGGTCACCGCATCCAGGTTTACCTGGGAGTCAACCGCCCCTGCAATCTGATCGCTAAGGTCGGCCATAAAGTCACCGACCAGGATCTGGCCCGGCATAGCTGCCTCGATTATTCGAGCCAGTTCGATCGTGACATCGCCGACAATGAAGTCGTGCATGGTAGGGTTCAGTCCCTCTGCCTGGTGAAATTCGTAACAACTGCCGACGTGGAAACACGCTTTGAGTCGCGGCACGGATTTTGCCGCCGTTTTGCTGCGGGCGATGGCGTTATCAGCAAGAACAAGGTGCATGAAATGGTAGAGATCAACATTTGCTTCCAGGCCATGGTCGCGATTCCAGATATAGAAACCATCGCCACTGGAGGAGCGTGCAAAATTTATCCTGACGTCAAGTTCCAGCATCTTGGCATGCGCAGAGTTAAGCGAATATGCAAGGCTGTTCAATTGGGTCATTTGCAGAAATGGGCTAAGTAAGCCAAAACCTACAATGTCGAAAAGGGTAACCGCGCGGCTATCAACATAGTTGATGCCATAGCGCCGGACCATTTTCTCAACAATTTGTGTTTCTACAGGGTGATCACTGAGTGGCTGCCGCAGTGCGATAAATTTTGGCTCAACATTTAGCAGGCGCGAAACTTTCTGTATTTGCGACAACCTGAGTTGCCGGTCGCCCGAGATCAGTTCGGTGAGAAACTGGGCGGAAACGTTCTGCGTCCCGCTTGAATCCGCGTCCGGCGTTGATGTGTATTCGGCGATGGCGTAGTGCGGCAAGACCAAAACCAGAATTCCATCATCATGTGGGCACCAGCTTAAAATACAGTTTTGGCCCAATGACCATTCGGTATTGAGGCAGCGTTCGAGATGAACCAGGTTGCTGCGTTGCCGAAGTCCCATTTCGCTGGCAAAACCAGCGAGCTGATCAAGATACGGCGAATAGTTAGCTATTCGGCGAATGCCCGATTGCGATAGGTCGTCAAATTCCATCTGGTCTGCCAGGTGTGCTGTGAACGAAGCCCCAATCGATCACTGGCGGGGAGTGCATTGCTGGTATCCCTGCCGAAAGTAATCAACAAAGTGAACTAGTGCAAGTATTATTAAGAATGTCGGCCAGGTTACTGAAAACTACATAAACGGTCTGCTCGGATAAATCTGATATTTAACATAATAGTAGGGCAAGAGCTTGAATGATAACCTCATCACCGCCCCATCGATAGACGACATTCGCAGCCTGCAAACGCGTTTGCAAAAGTGGTTGGTCTACACACCGATTCTCCGCTGCCCTGGCCTGGAAGGCCGGCTGGCCGTTGATGTTGAAGTGTGGGGAAAGCTCGAATTTCTGCAGCGAACCGGGACATTCAAAGCTCGTGGAGCTTTGTCTGTGGTACTTGATCTAGAACGGCAACAACTTGATGCCGGGGTCACTGCTGTCAGCGCCGGCAATCATGCCATTGCGACTGCCTTCGCCGCGCAGGCCGTTGGGACCAGCGCGAAAGTGGTCATGTTGGCTTCAGCGAGCCCCGTGCGCATGGCCGCATGCCGGTCTTACGGTGCCGAGGTCGTGCTCGCGAATGATGTGCACGCTGCTTTTGACATGGTGGAGGAAATTCGGCAGAAAGAGGGCCGGTATTTTGTACACCCGTTCGAGGGACCGAAGACTGCGCTGGGCACAGCGACTTTGGGTCTGGAAATTTGTGACCAGCTCGGGCAATTCGATGTGCTGATCGTCCCCATTGGCGGCGGTGGTCTTGCCGCTGGGATGGCGAGTGCTGTGAAACAGGTCAATCCTGGCTGCACGATCATCGGCGTTGAGCCAGAGGGTGCGGATTCCATGCACAGAAGCTTCGCCTGCGGAGAGGCTCAGTCGATCGAGAAATCAACGACGATTGCAGACAGCCTCGGTGCACCTTTTGCAAGACCATACTCATTTGGGCTTTGCAGGCAGTTTATCGATGAACTCGTCATGATCAGCGATGACCAAATGCGTGCTGCGATGGTGCTTTTGTTTGCGGACATGAAATTTGCTGTGGAGCCGGCCTGTGCGGCGACAACAGCGGCACTAATAGGGCCGCTTCGAGAGAGATTCAGCGGCAAGAAAGTATGCTTGCTTTTCTGTGGCAGCAATATCGATTGGATGACCTATGATTCCCATCTTCACAACGCGACCCATCCGGATGACATGCAAGAATGCTAGTCGATGAGCTGAAGTCCATCGTTGGGGACAATGCCTGGACAACGGATGCCAGTGAACTTGAACCCTACCTGACCGAATGGCGCGATACCTGGCGAGGCCGGACATTGCTGATGGTGTCGCCGGATTCGACCGACAAAGTCGCAGCAGTCGTGCGTGCGTGTCACGAGGCACGGACAGCGATCGTGCCGCAGGGTGGCAACACGGGGCTGTGTGGTGGTGCAATCCCTGACGACAGCGGTCAGCAGGTCTTGCTGTCGTTATCGCGCATGAACAGCATCCGTGCTGTCCTGCCCGAGGGCCACAGCATGGAAGTAGAGGCTGGCTGCACATTATCTCAAATTCAACTCACTGCGGAGCAGGCAGGGCGTTTTTTTCCACTCAGCCTGGCAGCAGAAGGCAGTTGTCAGATTGGCGGCAATCTTTCAACCAATGCCGGTGGCATCAATGTTTTGCGCTATGGCACTGCGCGTGACCAGGCACTCGGCCTGGAAGTTGTGCTTGCTGATGGCACGATCTGGAACGGGTTGCGGTCTTTACGCAAAGACACGTCCGGGTATGACCTGAAGCAATGGTTTATTGGTGCCGAGGGCACGCTCGGTATCATTACGGCAGCAACCTTGCGACTGTATCCAGCTGTGCGTCATTCGAAAACTGCACTGGTGGCGCTGGACTCACCCTACATCGCGACCGATCTTCTTGCAGAGCTGCGCAGGACACTGGCCGACCGGATACAGGCATTTGAACTCATTCCTGAATTGGCGGTTCGATATGTACTTAAGCACATTCCAAATTGTCGCTTTCCGATGGAGCAAGATTCGCCCTGGTACGTTCTGATAGAAGCCGAAGATGGATCCGTAGGCAACGAGGTTGAGCAGCAGTTGATGAAATGCCTGGAAAAAGGCTGGATCACGGATGCGGTGATTGCCAAAAACAAAGCGGAAGCAGATGAATTGTGGCGATTGCGGCACAGTATTTCCGAGGCACAAAAATGTGAAGGGGCCAGCCTGAAACACGATGTGTCAGTACCGGTCAGCGATGTTGGGGACTTTCTTAAATTGGCTGGCCAGGCGGTGAAAGAAATGCTTCCGGGCATTCGTATTGTCGCTTTTGGACACGCGGGCGATGGCAATATTCATTTCAACCTTAGCCAGCCTGAAGACTGGGATGCGCAAGACTATCTTGCCGAGCGAGAACGACTGGCGAAGGTCGTCTACGATGTGGTCGCGCAATTTAACGGTAGTTTCAGTGCGGAACACGGCATCGGCCAGGCCAAAAAGGGGCATCTTGAGCACTACCGGGGTGGCACGGAAATCGAGCTGATGCGGGCCATCAAGGTGGCCCTGGACCCGCACAATATCATGAACCCGGGAAAGGTAATCTGACGACCAGTTCCCATTGGCCGTGTGGCCTTCGGGCTACACTACGCGGAATATGAGCACGCATCCTGACAATAAGCTGCCAAACTTGCAGGCGCAGTTGCTGAACCTGGAAAAACGACTCCAGGGGCAGACAACCGATGAGGACATGTTGGGCGAGGTTGGCTCGGCGATGAAGCTCCTGTTGTCCAACAATAGCGACAGCGAAGAACATATCTGCGACATGCTGCAAAAGCAGTTTGATGCGGGCCACCTGCGCAAAGAGAGCTATGAGCTCGTACAAGACCTGCTCGGTCGAATGGTCACAGAAAAGTTGGTCGAATCGCCATTGCCGGCGGACAGTTCCGTCGCTGACGATCTATTTGCGGAGACGGCCGTCATAGAGGAACAGGCCGAAGCCCAAATTGCCGCAATGATTCCACCGCCAGTGAAAAAGGTGGCTGTCCGCGAAGTTTCTATTGGCTCTGTTCTGCGCGACCGCTTTTTGCTCAAAGAGCGAGTTGCCGAGGGCAGCATGGGCGTTGTGTATAAAGCACTGGACAAGCGTCTTGCAGAGGCTGGTGCGAAGGATTCACAAGTCGCAATCAAAGTATTGAGTCCGCAATTGTCCAGAAACGGAAGCGCACTGCGGGCGTTGCAACAGGAGGCGGCCAAAGGTCGCTGCCTGACTCATCCCAATATCGTTCATTTCATCGATCTGGATCGTGATGAAGAACTCTATTTTATTGTCATGGAATGGATTGAAGGGCGTTCGTTATCGAGCATTCTGGATGCCAAAAGAGGTAGCGGCCTCGATTTGCCCACGACGCTGGATATTGTTCGGAATATCGCCCTCGCACTCGACTACGCGCATCAGCGCGGCGTTATTCATGCGGATGTGAAGCCGGGCAACGTCATGTTGTCGACCGATGGGGTCGTGAAGTTGATCGATTTCGGCGTCGCGCATGTTCGCCAGAAAGAGGAAGAGGGTAAGTCCCGATTGAATCCCGGTGTAACGAGTGGCGGCACGCCAGCGTATTCAAGCATGCAAGTGCTGACAGGCGAATTGCCGGTCGCAGCGGACGATGTTTTCTCGCTTGCCTGCCTCATGTATCGCATGATTGCCGGGTACCGTGTTTTCGGGCCCCGCGACGCAGCACATGCGGCGCAAGATGGAATGGGACCACAGCAGCCGAAAGGACTGAGCGACGAATTCTGGCAGATACTCAAAAAAGCGTTGGCCTACTCGCGCGTGACACGCTATCCCACGCCAAAAGCATTTGTTGCAGCTCTTGACGCCGTCAGCGCGAAGAGTCGGGGGGCTGCTAAACAGCCAGCGCCGGCTCCAGTCGAGGAAGTTCCGAATATCCGGACAGAACCTTTACTCGCTACCCAGAACGACACCGCTCCTGTAACAGCGGTCAGCGCAGATAAGGACTTCGTCGCGCCGTTACATGCCGGGCACGAATCGATCATGTATGAACCCGATGAGGACGAGCCGCCGAGGTCATCCTGGCGACTGGCGTTTCTCGGACTCACGCTAATCGTCGCTGCCTGGGGCATCGTGACACAAACCAATCTGATCGACCGGTATGCGCAGATAGCCGAATCGATTGATGTTTCCTCCCTCGTGAATGCGGGAGATGACGCCCAAATCGTCGATGCACCTGCCGTCGACTATTCCGCGCAGGATATTGCCGAATATGTCCCGGACGCGAACGAAACAGATGCAATGAGCGAAGAGGAACCCGCTGAGCTGATTGAAGAATTGCTGATCGGCGAAGATTTGATCTCCAAGACCGGGATCGAGCAGATGGCAGAGCAAGCGGCAGAAAACGTCGCGGAAGTGTCGCCACCCGACCTCGAATATGTCGCTGAAGATTTGCATCTGCCGCCGGCAACGCTGACGGTGAATTTCACCTCAGGCATCGCAAATGCGACTGCGTTCGATCTTGTTATTCGCGAAGACAGCACAGCAGCTTCAGTTGAATTTGTACGGGTTGATAGCGCTGAAGCGCTTTCCGTATCGCTCATCGAAGCAGAATTCAACGGCAATCGTTCGCCTTTGGCTTCTGGTCAGTATTCTATAGAGAACGAAGGCAATCTGAGCTTCGCCGCCGGGCAGCAACGTGGGCGCCTGACTGTTTCAATGCGTTCCAATCCAGTGCGAGAATCGGACCAGCAAATTGGACTACGAATTGTCGCGGTCGATAATCCGCTAATTGTCCTCGCCAAGATAAACCTTGTGCTGGAAGATGATGACCAACGAGCATTTGAGTCGAGATTGCCGCCGAATACTGTTGGTTTTGCGGTCAACCAGATATCGGTCCGTGAATCGGATCCCGCAGCTCAAATTGATGTCATTCGTTACAAACCCGACAACACCGTATTGGAAGTCGCTTACGAAATCACCGGGGTGACCGCGAGTGAAGGCCAGGACTATTTCATGACCGGGCTTCCTGTCATTTATTTCGGTCCCGGACAACGAAGCGCACGAATTCTCATTCCCCTGGGACAGGATGCACGTCCCGAAGCAGACGAAGCTTTTATGCTCCAGCTCCCGGACCAGCACTCATCTGCAGATGCCAACATTTTTTCGCAAATTGTAGTTATGATCCGGGACGACGACTCGTAGATCATCTTTTCGCGAGTCGAATAAGTACTCACTGACTCGAGCGAATCCTATGGAAGAAAAAGAACTACGCCGTTATTCACGCGTTGTTGTTGATGGCGTTGAACAGGCACCCAGTCGTGCCATGTTGCGCGCAGTTGGATTTACAGACGAAGATTTCAAGCGGCCGCAGATTGGCATTGCTTCGACCTGGAGCATGACGACTCCCTGCAATATGCACATCAATGACCTTGCGAAAAAGGCGGGCGAGGGTGCAGACGACGCCGGCGGCAAGAGCGTCATCTTCAATACCATTACCGTATCGGATGGCATCGCAATGGGCACCATCGGTATGCGCTATTCTTTGGTGTCGCGGGAAATTATTGCGGACTCAATCGAGGCAGTCACGGGGGCGGAGGGGTTTGACGGACTCATTGCCATCGGCGG
>QIHS01000321.1 GCA_003229095.1 Woeseia sp.
GGTTGAGTGCGCGGGTTAGCGGATCGTAAGCGGCAGATTCCGCGCCAGCAAGGCGGTTGCCTTGCCTGAGCAGCACGCCGCCCGACACTGACATGGTCGGATTCTTGCCAAACGATGCATCTACGTGTCCGGCCTGAATCTCAATGGCCGCTGGATCCACTTCACCGAATGCGGCAAGTGCAGCGTCATCGGCGACAATGGCAGGCTGCGGCTCCGGGCACTGTTGTGCAATCGCGGGCGCAGACGCCAGCAGCAGGGTTAAACTGAATAAAAAGGTGAATAGTTTTGACAAGTTGCGGCGCAAACTTTGGCCTAAATTAACTTGAGTTAAATTAGCCAGGACAGGAAGTTACGAAGAAGTGATGTTATCAGTTATTGCAATTTGCTACCTTCGCATAGTTCGACGCGACCTTCAAACTGATAAGGAGACCTGACATAGACGACCTGCGTACTATCAAGGACGATCGTCTGGAGGAGCTAACCACCTGGGTCAGGCAATTTGTGGGGCTGGAGGGCGTAACACCGGTTCCAGCATCAACTGACGCGAGCTTTCGGCGCTATTTTCGGGTGAACGGCACGACCAGCCTGATCGTCATGGACGCACCGCCTCCCCAGGAAGACTGCCGGCCTTTTGTGCAAATCGCAGCCTACCTTGAATCCATGGGCCTCAATGCCCCGCGGGTCCTGGAGGCCGATCTGGATCGTGGCTACCTGCTGCTGTCTGATCTGGGGTCGAAGCAGTACCTCACGGAAATGGAACTGCACCCACAGACTGCTGAGTCTCTGTACGGGGACGCGATCGATGCTCTGCTGCGGTTGCAGGACAAAGGCGGTGAATTCAGGCGCAAATTGCCACTTTACGGTGAAAAATTGCTTCGAATTGAGATGTCACTTTTTCATGACTGGCTTTGTCAGCGATACCTTTCATTACAGTTCTCTGACGTTGACGAAACGTCCTGGCGCGCATGTTGTGATGATTTGCAAACTGTTGCGCTCGCGCAGTCATCCGTCTTTGTCCATCGGGACTATCATTCACGCAACCTGATGTTCATTGACAATGACAACCCCGGCATTCTCGACTTTCAGGATGCAGTCGATGGGCCGTTGACCTATGACCTCGTTTCCTTGTTGAAGGATTGCTATGTCAAATGGCCGGAGGAACAAACGAATAGTCGGCTGAAGTATTTCTACGCGCGCTCGCCAATTGCAGCAACAAAAGATTTCAGTGAGTTCCAGCGCGATTTCGACTTGATGGGCGTGCAGCGACACTTAAAGGCTGCCGGAATATTCGCGCGCCTGTGCATGCGTGATGGAAAGTCTGGTTACCTGCAAGACATCCCGAGAACCTTGAGTTACATCGTCGATATAGCACCGCGATATGCGGAACTCGAGTTCCTGGGCGAGTTAATCGCACTTCGTGTATTGCCGGCAATCGAGGCGAAGACTTCATGATCGCGATGATTCTTGCAGCGGGCAGGGGAGAGCGGCTGCGGCCGGTCACCGACACAACGCCCAAGGCGATGGTCAGCGTTCGCGGTGAGTTCCTCATTGATCGCCATCTGAGAATGCTCGCGAGGGCAAACACAGAAACTGTTGTGATCAATCTCGGCTGGCTTGGCGAGCAGATTGTCGATCACGTTGGATCAGGCGATCAGTTTGATTTGCAGGTTGTCTATAGTCCCGAGTATGACAACGTACTTGAAACAGGCGGCGGAATTTGTCGCGCCTTGCCGATGCTCGGCAACGATCCGTTTTGGGTTGTAAACGGTGACATCTATACGGATATGGAATTGCCGGAGAACGATTTGTCTGATGACAAGCTTGGTCACCTGATGTTGGTACCGACTCCGTCGCACAAGGCTATGGGCGATTTCAACCTCGACCGGGGCAACGTAAAGTTTTCCGCCAATCCGGAATTGACCTTCAGCGGCATCGCCCGATATCGCCCGTCCTTTTTTGACGCTGCCCCCACTGGTCGATTTTCACTTTCGCCAATGCTATTCGACGCTGCAAAAAACCAGCAGCTAAGTGGCAGTCTTTATGAAGGGCAATGGGAGGATGTCGGTACTCCAGAAAGGCTGCGCAAACTCAATCTTCGCTGACGATTCTTCGATTTTCCATGGCTAAACGGCGCAGCAGGTGCTTCTGCAGGCGCCGCTGAACCTGATCACGGTTGGGCGAAAGCCCCAGTTTCGCCAGATCAGTGATTTCTAAGCCGCTGAATCCACAAGGATTTATTCTAGAGAAGGGCTCGAGGTCTACATCGATATTGAGTGCCATGCCATGAAAACTGGCGCCCCGCCGAATGCGCAGACCGACGCTGGCAATCTTGCGGCCATCGACGTAGACACCTGGCGCGTCCTTACGAGCAACGGCTTCGACAGCAGATTCCGCCAGAAGATCGACGACACTCCGTTCCAGCGCGGTCACCAGATCACGAACACCAAGGTTGGCGCGCTTTAAGTCAATCAACGGGTAGATCATGAGCTGGCCAGGACCGTGATAGGTCACCTGCCCACCACGATCAACCTGGACGACGGGAATATCGCCTGGTGCGATCAGGTGGTCACGGTTGGCGTTCAGGCCAAGTGTAAAAACCGGCGGATGTTCGGTGTACCAGATTTCGTCGGCAGTATTGATGTCACGTTCGTCCGTAAACCGCTGCATCCTTCGCCAAAGTGGTTCGTACTCTTGCCGCCCTAGTGAGCGGATCTCGAGCACGCCTGAATTCTCACAGTGCGATGACAATTTCGTCATGACTGCTGAGATCGTGATAGATGTTGTCGAGCTGGTCCTGGCTTGTGGCAACAATCGTGATTGTGATCGACAGGAAATTTCCCTTGCGGCTGGGCCTCATGCGAATAGCGTCATCATTCGATTTGCCGGTATGTTTTTCGACCAGCTCAATCGCAACGCGACGGAATTCGTCGCTGTCGCGCCCCATGATCTTGATCGGAAACTCGCAGGGAAATTCAAGCAGTGATTGTTCGCCCGAGTCGCCCATTCATTCGAACCAGAGCTTGACTCCGTCGCGGGTCCGCTGCCAGAACGACCCGTCCGGATTTGCCTCAAGCGCACGAAGAGGCATATTAATCAGTTCATCGCCATTCAGGCTGACCAGCAGTTCAGCGAGCGGCTGGCCTTGTGCGACAGGGCCAACCAGCGTTGCGGACATATTCAGTACCGACTCAATATCATCGAAAGAACCGCGCGGAAAAGTAATATACAAATCATCCGGCAGACCGATTGGCGTCAATTCCTTTTCTGCTTTCCAGATCCTGGCCTGCGCAACGGCTTCGCCCGCGCGATAGAGCAGGCGTGTTTCAAAAAAACGGAAACCAAAGTTGAGTAGCGCCTGACTGCCGTCGATACGTGATTTAGCGCTGGCTGTCCCCAGCACGACTGCAATGACGCGCATACCATCGCGTTTTGCTGCAGACACAAGGCAATAGCCAGCATCGTCGGTAAAACCGGTTTTCATACCATCGACACTGGAATCGCGCCACAACAACGCATTCCGGTTGCGCTGATCAATGTCGTTGTAAAGATAAGTTTTCACGGAGTACCACTCGTAGTAGCGCGGGAATTCGTTGATGATGGCGCGCGCAAGCGTCGCCATGTCCCTGGCCGTTGAATAGTGATTGTCATCAGGAAGGCCAGTAGAGTTGCGGAAATTGCTCGCCGTCATGCCAATTTGTGTGGCGTATTGATTCATGACCTGCGCGAAGACCGATTCGGATCCGGCAGCATGTTCTGCCAGCGCGACACTGGCATCATTGCCCGACTGCACGATCATTCCCAGCAGCAGTTCCTCGACGCTGACACGACTGCCCACTTCGATGAACATCCTGGAGCCCTGCGTCCGCCACGCTTTCTCGCTAACGGTCACCTGATCATCCAGTGCGATCTGACCCTCACCCAGCGCTCGAAATATTGCATATGCCGTCATCAGTTTGGTCAGGCTGGCCGGTGCAAGCCGCTCGTCCGGTTTGAGCGAGGCGAGTTCCGCTCCCGTACTACCATCGATCAAAAGATAGCTCTTGGCCCCAATAATGGGTGGTTGCGGAACGGGCACATTCTGCGCGAACACCGCAGTAGATACGCTGAATAAACAAAAAACGAGAAAAATCAAATACGTAGGTAATTTTTGTGGCATGGGCTCAGGTGCTTGAATGAAGAGGCGCGTATTGTAGCGCCAGACTTAATCCGCTGACAATACGGGGACAGTGCACTTAATTACTGATTTCATCGACAGTGTGCCAAAGTCAATAATTAAGTGCACTGTCCCCGTATTTGTTACTGCGCTATCGGTTGCACCTGTGCAGAACTCGCTGGCACAGCGATGTCGATGGAATTTCATCGAAACACATCACATCATCGCTTCTTATCGTCAGTTGGTAATTCGGCATCACGCCGATATTCGGGTAACGGGAACGGGTAATGTTTCTGAGAACGATCTCGGTGCCGTATTGGTGTCTTACCGAGAACACCGCAGGTACTTTCTGCCCGCTTTCTGATGTGTAGAAGTCGTGCATCACCAGAACGTCGGCGCTATCCGTGAAGGTCAGGTCGAACGCTTCGCTGCACTGATTGCTAAAACGCAGGTGGTCCCATCTTCCGGACACGACCGGCAAAGGGTTAGACGTCTTGTGTATGCCGTGACCGATTGAAGCCCTGTCCTCAAAAAATCGCAGCATGGGAGTGTATTCCGAAGCCGCTGCGGGGCGCCGTTCGAAACTCGGGTCCAGCGCGCCGCGCGCAAAACTGTGTCGATATTCCGGTACGTTTCGAACATAGTGCTGCAATTCCAATTCCCACAACTCATTCGCGGACATGCCGAACGCGTCACGAAATGCTTCGGTAGACGGCTCGCCTTTCTCGATGAGCATGAAATAGTGTTCCAGGCTCAGAATGTATTCTCTGGAGCCGCTCAGGGTCAGAAAATGCGCCAGCAGCCAAAACTGTGCGTAGGCGCTTGCGGTCAGGTAGGCGTCGTTCAGGGCATGGGCATCGAATTGATCCGAAATCAGTTCGTCCCAGTCGATTTTGGGTTCCAGTGTGTCCTTGTATCGACCTTCATGCAGGCCGACATAGAATGTCTGACGCCTTTTGTGAATGACCACCGATGCTGCAATTTCGGCAAAGCCCTCTGAATACCACTGTGGATATTCGCCCGAATTTACGTGGGCGAGGGCGTGGGCGTATTCATGATGAAGGATGTACTTGGACTTGTCTGTTCGGCTGGATGCCGGAAAAACAATTGCAGTACGGCCATCCAGCGGCTGGGCAAAGCCAACCGAATTTTCGCTTTCGGTCAGAAAGGCAAATTCCTGCGCCGTTGCCGGCATGAGAACCAGCGTCTTGAGAGTATCGTGGGGCAATTCGATGTTCGGAATGCGCAATGCCGCTGCGCGAAAATACTCCAGGTCTTCAAGAATTTTACCGGCTTGCCAGGCGCCCGCATTGCTATAGGCAATGAAGAAATCATTTTCGTAGCGGAACCAGCCGTCATCGTCTGCCTGGCTCTGCGGCGCAATGATCAGGCAGAGCAGGACGACCAACATCGCCTGCAGCGATGCTTGTTCTTCAATCGGTGACCAGGTGTGTTTTCCCAATTCCAAGCCGTTGTAGTTTTTCGACGATGGAGTCATATTGATCCACATCGGCAATCGGTCCGATTCTTACTCGATAAAGCGTTGGCGACTTGCTCTTGTCTTCGTGAACAAATGAAGAACCGATTCCCCCGTTGCGCAGCATGGCGAGCTGCCGCTGCGCATTGTTGTTTTCACCGAACGCGCCAACTTGGACAAAGGATCTTCGGTTCGGTTCCACAGCGCCCGGGTCCGTACCGCCCGCTGGCACTGGTTGTGACGGCGGTTTGTCGAAACTGATTGCCGTGACCTCAACGAGGCTTGTGCCATCCGTTATCATATCCAGCCGGCTCGCTGCAGCGAAGGACAAATCGATCAGGCGATTGCCGACGAACGGGCCACGATCGTTTACGCGAACGACAATGCTGCGATTGTTCTTCAAATTGCGCACCCGCACATAGGTTGGCAGCGGCAAAGACTTGTGCGCTGCCGTCATGGCATACATGTCGTAGGGTTCCTGGCTGGAGGTCTTGCGTCCGTGAAACTTCTTGCCATACCAGGAGGCAACGCCACGTTCCTTGTAGTTGTAACTGGACTCCATGACGCGGTAAGTCTTGCCGAAGACCTCGTAAATCGGCCCGTTACCGTAGCGGCTGCGAGGGTCATCGCGTGGAATGGCATCGGCTGGCAAGTCGTGGGGGATGTTGCTGCCGGATCGCGGTGGTCCATCGCCCGGCCTGACCGATGCACAGGAGACGAGCAGCGCATAAGCGCTCAGGGTTGCGACGAGTCGCAGCCCATGGTTACGACTCACCGAGAGCAGCCTCCTGTTCCACCACCAGCGCGATCTCTTGTCCAAGTTGATGCACAGCAAGCGCATACATCACGCTGTGATTGTAGCGCGTGATGACGAAGAAATTATGAAAGCCAACCCAGTACTCTTTGCCGTCTTCGCCATTGAGTGTCAGCAGCTGACTTTTTTGATCGCCCGCCAGGCTGGTCGAAAACATGACGCCCTGATGGCTAAGAGACATAACCGTCTCCTGCGGTTTGAGCGTATTTTTTGGCGTTTCGCCTTGCCACTGCTCGCCGAGGCTGGCTGGCGCGACGACAGGTGCGTCCTCGACCCACCCATGGCGAACGAAATAGTTGGCCACACTGCCAATAACGTCGCTCCAGTTCGTCCAGATATCGCGTTTGCCGTCATTGGTGGAGTCGACCGCATAGGCGCGATAGCTTGAAGGCATGAACTGAGGTCTGCCCATCGCGCCGGCATAAGAGCCCGTGGCGCTCGTTGCATCCATGCCTTCTTCGCGGACCAGCAACAGAAAATGCTCGAGTTCGCTGCGAAAAAATTTCGAGCGTGGCGGGTAATCGAAAGCCAGCGTGGACAACGCATCCAAAACGCGATAGTTGCCTGTAATCCTGCCGTAATAGGTTTCCACGCCAATGATGCCAACCAGGATTTCTGGCGAGACGCCGGTGAGTTCGCTGATGCGCGTAATCTCTTCCCGGTTCTCTTCCCAAAACGCAGCGCCCAGTTTAATGCGCTCCCTGGTTATGAAAATATTGCGGTAATCCTCCCACTCCAGCGTTCTTTCCGCAGGTCTGCTTATTGCCTCCAGAATTGATTCTTTCGACTCGGCCTCGGCGAGCACGGTTTCCAGATGGCTGCGGTCATAGGAATGTTCGTCGACCATCATGTCGATAAACTTCCTGACTTCGGGACGATCCGTATCAACGGCGTATGCGCCGTGACCGGCAAACAACAGAATGACAACTGACAGAATTTTCTTTTTCATAGGCTCCAATTTTAGCTTCAATGTGGCAATAATTTTCTGTGATGGTGAATCGACATAAGAATACCGAAACCGGCCATCAGGGTCACCATTGATGTGCCACCGTAGCTTACCAGTGGCAAAGGGATGCCGACGACCGGCACCAGGCCGGTCACCATAGCGGTATTCACAAAGACATAGACAAAAAAAGTGAGACTAATACTCCCCGCAAGAAGGCGTGAATAAGTATCGTGCGCCTGCACGGCGATCATCAGGCCGCGGGCAATCACAAAAAGGTAGAGGCCAAGCAGGCTTAAGACCCCCAGCAGTCCAAGTTCCTCTCCCATCACCGCGAAAATGAAATCCGTATCTCGTTCCGGGAGAAACTCAAGCTGTGCCTGGCTGCCATTGGTCCAGCCTTCGAACAAGCCGCCGGAGCCGATCGCAATTTTTGACTGAATAATGTTGTATCCCGCGCCCAATGGATCCGAATCGGGGTTCAGCAGCGTCAGAACACGCTGCTTTTGATAATCCTGCATGAATTGCCACAACACATAGCTACCAGGAATAGACGAAACACTGAGCACGAGCATTACGCGGACAGAGAGGCCAGCGAGAATGATTACCAGACCTCCTGCCATCGCAATCAACAGGGCGGTACCGAGGTCTGGCTGCCTGGCGATAAGAACCGTCGGCACCACAATTAATACTGCGACGACCAGCAGGTCGGACCCTTTCGGTGGCAGTTGTCTATCATGCAGATACCAGGCCGCCATCATGGGCACGGCAAGCTTCATGATCTCGGCGGGCTGAAAACGAATGCCAATGTTGAGCCAGCGTTGTGCGCCCTGGCTGGCCTCGCCAATGACCAGCACCAGAATGAGCAACACCAGTCCTGCCAGATAGCCCCAGGGTGTCCAGCGGCGTAGAAAGTCCGGAGAAAGTTGGGCGACAATCAGCATTGTGACCAGTGCGACGATGAGGCGTATGCATTGTTGCAGCCAAAGATCCGCGTTTTGCGCGATGGCCGAATACAGAACGACCAGGCCGAGCGCACATACCAGCAAGACGCCGCCGAGCAACGGGCCGTCAATGTTCATGCGGCTCAAAACACTGCCGACGCCGCCAATCGGTTTCTCGCTGCCGCCGAACAGCTGGTGGGAGTCGCTAAAGCGCATCGTCAGCAACCCCCAGGTATGTGTCCATTATCTTGCGCGCAATGGGCGCAGCCACCCGACTGCCGCTGGAGCCGTTCTCAACGATAACGGCAACAGCAATAACAGGATCGTCAAGCGGTGCAAAGGCGATGAACAACGCATGGTCGCGCAAGCGTTCATCGATTTCATCTTCGTCATATTCCTCGTCCTGGGCGACGGAGAAAACCTGCGATGTACCGCTCTTGCCAGCCATCAGGTAGGGTGCGCCAAGACCCGCCGCGCGCGCCGTTCCCGTCTCGCTTTGCATGACGTTGTGCATGGCGTTGATGACATTGTCCCAGTAAAACTCATTGTCGATCTTCACCTTTGGCAAAGGCTCTGGCGAAACCAGTGTTCGTTCGCCGCTCAGCGGATCTTCGAACGCGGCGACCATGTGTGGTTTCCATCGTTCTCCACGGGTTGCCATTGCTGCCACCGCATTCGCCAGTTGCAAAGGCGTTGTCAGCATATAGCCCTGACCAATGGAGGCGATAATCGTTTCGCCGGGAAACCAGACCTGGTCGGCCCGTTCGCTAAATGCCTGTCGCTTCCAGGCTCGCGATGGCAGGAGGCCATCTGATTCCCCTGTCATGTCCAGCCCGGTTTCGCGGCCGAGGCCAAACTGATCCAAATACTGATGCATTGTGTCGATGCCGATATCGCGGCTGATCTCGTAGAAATAAACATCACATGATTGCGAGATTGCGTCGTGCAAATCGACTTCCCCGTGACCTTCGCGACGCCAGTCCCGAAACCGATGCGTGCTGCCGGGCAGGCTGTACCAGCCAATACATACCGATCGCCGCGTCAGGTTGGTCGCACCAACCTCCAGTGCCGCAAGCGACAACATGGGTTTGATCGTCGATCCGGGTGGATAGCTGCCGACAACGGCGCGATTGAAGAGCGGTCGGTCTTCATCGTGTTGCAGCAGGTTGTAGTCCGCTGTGCTCATCCCGGTCGCGAATGCATTGGGATCAAAGGCAGGTGCGCTGACCAGTGCGAGAATTTCACCGTTGTTGGGATCAAGCGCGACAATTGAGCCGCGTCTGCCCGCCAGCGCCTCGGTGGCAACACGCTGCAGGTCGAGGTCCAGGCTCAGATACAGGTTTACGCCTGGCATGGGTCTTTCACGGTCGAGCAATGCCTCGGAAAAGTCGCGGGTCTCGGCGGGAATTTCTCGACCGAAGGCGTTGGTGACAACCTGCTGATAGCCAACACCGCCGTGCAATACTTCTTCGTTGAAATGTTCGACGCCGGTTTTGCCGGTATGCGATGTGCCGGCATAGGCAGCGCTATCGAGGCGTCGAAGGTCGGCTGTACTCAGCGCACCAACGTAACCGATCGCGTGGGCGACAAGCTCACCATCGGGGTAGTGACGCACGAGGCGAGGTTGCAGATCGACACCCGGAAAGCGTGGCCTTTGCACGGCAAAGTTGGCGATTTCGTCCTCCGAGAGGCGAAAGCGCAGCGTAATCGGCTTAAAACGAGGGCCGCTCTGGCTAAGGTCGGTATAATTAGGAATGTCTTCCCTGTTGATCAGGCCAATGCCAGCCAGGCGCGTTAGTGTGTCGTTGAGGTCAGGTATCTGCTCCGGAATCAATTCAAGCTGGTAGGCCGGAAGATTCTCAGCAAGGACCCTGCCGCGTCGGTCGAATATCAACCCGCGAGTCGGCGGAATTGCCTCTATTCGGATGCGGTTACCCTGCGATTTCTCGGAGAACAGCTCGTGATCGTAGATTTGCAGTTGCACCAGTCGTGCGACAACGATGCCCAGCAAGATGACCGCAAATACTGCCGAAAGAATGGCTCTTGCCGTGAACATGCGCTGTTCAAAGTGGTGATCTTTGATGGGTGAAATGAGTCTCATCGCGTTAACCCGGCGCTTGCCGCCGCACACTGGTCAACAACAGGGTCAGCACTGGCCAGATAAGGGCACCGCTGATGATCGGTCCCCAGTAGGTCACCGAGGGTGCATTGACACCTGCGACGCCATTGATCCAGAAGAGAATGAACTGGTAGAGCCCAAGCAACGCGAGAACGGTAGCGGACAATTGCAGCAGCGGGAACTGCCGCAGCTGCAAATGGAATTTGACGGTGACGTAAACCACGAGGCTTAACACCAGCGCATGTTGACCCAGCAGTGTGCCCTGGGCCACATCGAGCACCAGACCGACGATCCATGCGATGCCCACGCTGTAACTTTTGGGTGACATCATGGTCCAGTAAATCAATGCCAGCGCAACCCAGTCCGGGCGATACGGGCTGGCCCAGTCAGGAATCGGCGCAATGGACAACATCAGCGCCAGGACCATTGTGATCACAAATGGCGTCTGCCTGGCAACGTGGCGATCAGTCAATGTCGCCTCCATCGGCGTTGCCGCTCTCAGCCGTTGTTGGTGCTTGTGTGCTGCCTTGCGGCTCGTTCTCGCGGTCTTCCACCGACCAGATCAGCATGACTTCGCGAACCTGGTTCAACGCAGCGACGGGTGTCGCAGTAACCGAAGCGAACGGTTCCTGGGGAATGCGCGTTACCGTCTCGACAACGGCAACCGGGTAGCCGGCCGGGAAAGCGCCACCGCGCCCCGAGGTCACCAGCAAGTCGCCAGGCTCAATATCCGCATTATTTGGCAGAAACGGCAGGTCAAGAATGTCATATTCGCCGATACCGCGGGCAATGGTACGCAGCCCATTGCGATTTACCTCAACCGGGAGGGCATGGCCCGGGTCGCTGATGAGCATGCTTTGCGACGACAAAAGCCCAGCCTCAATGACCTGGCCAAGGACACCATCTGCGTCAATGACCGCTTGTCCGTCGTAAACGTTGTCGCGCGTGCCTTTATCGATCACCAATACGTGCCGAAACGGTTGTGAACTCACCGAAAGAATCTCCGCGATCCGCACCTGCTCCGACATGCGCGTCCTCGCTTCGAGCATCGCACGCAACCTCGTGTTTTCGGCCTCGAGTGCCGAGTAGCGCTGCAATCGTGCACGAGTGATCAGGCGTTCCGTTCGCAGGCTGCTGTTTTCAAGCTGCAGCGTGTTGTGACTGGTGGTGGTTGTCGCGATCCAGCGCCATGCGGATACTGGTGCATCGACAATAATGCGCAGCGGGTAGACCGTTGCGCCGATGGCTTTGCGCACCGCATCAAGATGGTTTTCCCTTTGATCGACGACCATCAGGAGAATGCTCAGCCCGGCGAGCAACAGGAATCGGAGGCCCAGCGCGGGCGAAAAGGAGGTGCCGAATTGCTGCTTAGAATTTGCGCGGGCCATTAGCGTTGTATCTTCGCATAATGGCTTCCGCTTCTCTTGTTACCAATGCTCTTTTTTTGTCATTCCAGGCCAAATACTGCCGGGCCATGCTCATCAATCAGTTCGATGACCCGACCACCGCCTCGAGCGACACAGGTTAACGGGTCGTCTGCGATGACCACGGGAAGACCTGTCTCTTCCATCAGCAACTTGTCGATATCGCGCAACATTGCGCCGCCGCCGGTCAGGACAATGCCTCGTTCTGCAACATCCGCACCGAGTTCAGGCGGCGTTTGTTCCAGGGCTTCCTTCACTGCGCCCACGATGCCCTGCAACGGTTCCTGCAAAGCTTCGAGAATTTCATTGCTGTTCAGCGTGAAGCTACGTGGCACACCTTCTGACAGGTTGCGGCCCTTGACGGAAATCTCGTTAACTTCCTGGCCAGGAAACGCAGAACCGATCTCGTGCTTGATGCGTTCGGCTGTCGCCTCGCCGATCAGGATGCCGTAGTTGCGGCGAACGTAGTTCGTAATCGCTTCATCGAAGCGGTCTCCGCCAATGCGAACCGATGCTGCATAGACGATGCCGTTCAGCGAAATGACGGCAACCTCGGACGTGCCGCCGCCAATGTCGAGAACCATCGATCCGCGTGCTTCGTGTACGGGCAAGCCGGCCCCGATCGCCGCAGCCATTGGTTCGGGAATCAAATGTACTTTTCGTGCTCCTGCGCCTTCTGCCGATTCCCGAATTGCGCGTCGTTCAACCTGGGTCGAGCCGTAGGGAACGCAGATCAGGACACGCGGACTTGGACGAAAATAACGGGTGCCATGGGCTTTTCGAATGAAATGCTGCAGCATTTTTTCAGTCACGGTGAAATCGGCGATAACGCCGTCTTTCAGGGGCCTGATTGCGGTGATATTGCCCGGCGTTCTGCCGAGCATATTCTTGGCCTCTGCACCAACAGCCTCAACCGTTCGGCCGCCGCGACCGGATTCTTCGCGAATCGCGACGACGGACGGTTCATCCAGCACAATACCGTGACCGCGGGAGTATATAAGTGTGTTGGCTGTCCCGAGATCGATGGACAGATCGTTCGAGAAATAACCTAAGATGTTCTTTAACATTTGGGGCCAGAGTTCCGCGAACAAAATTGACGGTGCAATGTAGCAATGGACACGACATTGCACAAGGCGCCATGTATCATTGCGCCCCGCTGGCCGTAGTACTCCGTCAAGGTGATATTTACGGGTTCAGCGAGTTGTGAAGCGGTTAGCCGCTAGGCGCGTCTCGCCGGCAATGGCCAAGTCCTTGCCAAGAGGCGGAACAACGCGGATGACCGCTTCACGACTCGTCCCTGCCAATTGACACAATAGCCTAAAGGATTGTTGCGCTCTTTGTTCAAAGAGGGGAGCCACCCGGATGATTCAATACCGCGTTGCAGCCCTTGAAAAGGACTCGCCATTTCCTGCAGACTGCGCCTTGTCTTGAATCATCCGGGTGGCTCTGAACCCGTAAATATCACCTTGACGGAGTACTAGCATCTGGTCAGGCGCGCAAACCCGGAAAATCTCGTGTCTTTAACGAAACAACAGGTTCAGCATGTCGCGACGCTCGCGCGCCTCAAACTGGAGGATAGCGAGGTTGCTGATGTGGTCGGGAAACTGTCCAGAATCGTGGATTTTGTCGACCAACTTCAGGCCGCAGACACTGACGATGTCGTGCCAATGGCACATCCGCTCAACATGTCACAGCGCTTGCGGGCAGACGAGGTTTCCGAGCCGAATCAGCGCGATATTGCGCAACGCAATGCCTCCTCAACAGCCAAAGGTTACTACCTGGTGCCGAAGGTGCTCGAATGACCAGCGCTTCCGCAGGTGGCCCCCTGCATCAACGCACGCTTGCAGAGCTTGCCGACGGTCTCGGCAAGGGCGAGTTTTCGTCGCGGGAGCTGACCGGGGCACTGCTGGCCCGCATTGAAGGTCATGGCGAAACCCTGAACGCTTTCATCACTGTTACGGCAGAGGGCGCAATGCTGCAGGCAGATCGTGCCGACAAAGCACGCGCCAACGGAGATGCCGGGCCGTTGAATGGTTTGCCGATCGTGCATAAAGATCTTTTTTGTACGAAGGACGTGCTGACGACCTGTGGCTCGAAGATGCTGCAGGATTTCGTATCGCCCTACGATGCCGCGGTGGTCGAAAGACTCAGCCAGGCGGGCGCGGTCATGCTTGCCAAGACCAATATGGATGAGTTCGCCATGGGCTCGTCAAATGAGACCAGTTTTTTCGGTCCTGTGGGTAATCCCTGGGATACAAGATTGTCGCCCGGCGGTTCATCCGGCGGCTCGGCCGCGGCGGTCGCGGCAAGATTGTTGCCTGCCGCAACCGGAACGGATACCGGTGGCTCAATTCGACAGCCCGCCGCGCTCACCGGCACTGTGGGCCTCAAACCAACCTATGGCCGGGTGTCGCGATTTGGCATGGTGGCGTTTGCATCGAGCCTCGATCAGGCGGGCGTGATCACACGCTCGGCCGAAGATGCAGCAATGCTTCTTGGGGTCATGGCTGGCATTGATCCACGCGATTCAACCTGCGTCGATCACCCGGTGCCCGACTACGTGGCAGGCCTGCAAAAATCGGTCGCTGGTCTGAAAATCGGCGTCGTTCGCCAGCACTTTGATGAAGGATTGGATGCGCAGTGTGCACAACGGGTAAGAGACTCGCTTGCCGCTTTGGAACACGTCGGGGCGAAGCTCGTTGAAATTGACCTGCCGAATATTGGTCTCTCAGTGCCGACTTACTACGTTGTTGCGCCAGCCGAGTGCTCCTCGAACATGTCTCGCTTTGACGGTGTTCGATTCGGTCATCGTTGTGATGATCCTGAAGATTTGTTCGACCTTTATAGTCGAACGCGCGGCGAGGGCTTCGGTGCCGAGGTGAAACGTCGCATCATGACCGGCACATATGTTTTGTCCGCGGGCTACTACGACGCGTATTACCTGAAAGCACAAAAAGTTCGCCAACTGATTAGTCGCGATTTCAAAGATGCGTTCGCCAACGTCGATGTGATTGCCGGCCCGACCACGCCAACCGCGGCGTTTGCGATTGGCGAAAAAACCGACGATCCGATTACGATGTACCTCAACGATATTTACACCATCGGTGCAAATCTCGCAGGCTTGCCGGGCATATCGGTTCCCTGCGGCTTTGTCGATGGACTGCCAGTCGGGCTGCAGCTTGTTGGTCCACATTTTGCGGAAGAGACTGTTTTATCGTGTGCGCATCAGTACCAGTTGCTGACGGACTGGCACACGCAGGGACCGGAGAATTTTGCGTGAACCCGCACTGGGAAGTCGTCATTGGCCTGGAAGTGCATGCTCAACTCGCCACCAGGAGCAAGATATTTTCAGGTGCATCAACGGCTTATGGTGCAAGCCCCAATACACAGGCGTGCCTGATCGATTTGGGCTATCCGGGCGTGTTGCCGGTTCTCAATACCGAAGTGGTGCGTATGGCAGCGAAATTCGGCCTTGCCGTTAATGCCAATATTTCCCGTCGTTCGGTGTTTGCACGCAAGAATTATTTTTACCCGGATCTGCCCAAAGGCTACCAGATTAGTCAATATGAATTGCCCATTGTCGAAGGCGGAGAGCTGTACATCCTCGACGACGATGGCAAGCAAAAACGAATCGGCATTACCCGGGCGCACCTAGAGGAGGACGCTGGTAAATCGGTGCATGAGGGTTTTAACAATTGCTCCGGAATTGATCTGAATCGTGCCGGCACGCCGTTGCTCGAAATTGTCTCCGAGCCTGAGCTAAGTTCGGCCAAAGAAGCCGTCTCCTA
>QIHS01000055.1 GCA_003229095.1 Woeseia sp.
TGCAACGTGAGAAAAAAATGAACCAGAAACTGAGAAAAGCGTTTGAAGCGGAAATGGCGAACGCAAAAGAACGATATTCACAAGCGCAGTACGCTGAATCATTTCGACATCTGGAACGAGCGCATGTTCTTGGTCAGTGCTTCGTTGTACCGCATACCAGAACACACATTCGAATGCTGATGTTCGCAATAAGAATGGGAAACCTGAAAGAAATGGCCGGACAATTGATTCGCATCCCCGGCGGAATCATTGCCTCCGCCATCGGCAAAGTTCCTATAGGCAACACAGGTGGTACAAACATCAAGTTGTCGACAACGCTGCCTATTCCGGATGACCTGAAAGAATATCTGGAGTCTGAAGAATAGCAGGCGGCAACGGCGGGCTTGGGCCATTCACTATCGAGGCTACGCCATGGATATCAGGGTCTCAACGAGTTTCTCGGGGCATGAGTAATAAGGCGCGTGGTCGGCGTGCAGAACAACGTTCATAGCGACCGGTGCGTTGTCGCGTAGTTGGCGCTGCATGCCCGGCGAAATCGCCCGATCTTCGCTGCACTCGATGTAACAACGTCGAACGCTGCCAAATTTTGCATCGCTCAAGCTCACCGCGGTTGTGAATGGCGCCATTGCCTGCGGTTTGAGCCGCTTCTCTCCGTGCGTCCTCGGCGACGGTAACGATCCCTTTTTCCTCGTTTACCTGAATATTCTGTGCAGCGTAAGATTCTTTGTCAGCAGTCGCGTATTGCAACAGCGTCTCACCGTCTTTCAGCGCGAATGCCGTAAGAAAAATCAGACTACGTATCTTCTCCGGTATCGCCTCCGCAACCTGAGAAATAATTGCGCCGCCCATACTATGTCCAACAAGTACAACCGGCTCACCGATCGAATTGATCAGTTCGGTTACGGCCCCTACATAACTGTCCAGTGAAATATCTGCGATTGGTCGTTGATCATCCCCGGACCCTGGCAGATCGAGCGTATGAACCTGGTGCCCGGCGTCGCTTAACAAGGGCACGACTTTTTCCCAACACCATGCTCCCTGCCAGGCGCCGTGTACCAATACAAAATGATGGTTCTTGTTCATTGAGGTGCTCCTTGAGGACATGGTTTCAGCAATAACTTATTCGCTTTCTGGTCGTAAAAACACGTGACGAGCCTCCCGCTACTTTGTCCACACGCCTGAATTCATGCGGATTTTCGATAATGTATCCGTCCGAGCTCGCTTTTGTGTTGTGCCGATGACTATACCGGCAAGCGTCGTATGCAGCCAGAAAATCGAATAAATTCGATAAAAAAGTTAAAAATTTCGATAAAACATCGAATTTGCTAGTGATAACAAACCGATACTTGTATTTGTTCTCAAAAGATAAGACTATTGGGCTTACATGCAGCGCCGAGGTCCGCATTGGACGCTCGATTCCAGACAAATCCTAGGGGGATGGTCATGCCCGTAAAAACAGGTTCAAAAGTGAAATTGCTCGCCATGGCACTGGCGATAGCGGTTGGTATGGTACCGATGGTTGCGACAGCTCAGGCCCTCGAAGAAATTATTGTAACCGCACAAAAACGTGAGCAGAACCTGCAGGATGTTTCGACTGCAGTAACTGCAATTAGCGCGGACCGACTTTTTGATGCTGGCATTACCGATGTCATAAGCCTGCAAAACTATGTTCCCAGCATCAACATCGGTACGACATTCGGCTATGCAAACCTCTTTGTACGCGGGTTGGGCCTCAACACAGTATTTGCCAATGTTGATTCGTCAGTGACGCTGTACGTAGATGGTGCGATCGTTCACCAACCTGGTGCGCAGTTATTCTCATTCTTCGATCTGGAACGCGTCGAGGTATTGCGTGGCCCGCAAGGGACCCTGTACGGACGAAATGCCACCGGCGGAACGGTAAATTTGATCAGCGCTAAGCCGACTGAAGATTTGGAAGGATACTTCAGGATATCGGCGGGGAATTTTGGTCTTTTCCAGACCGACGGTGCTATTAGCGGGGGGCTGAGCGATCGTGTGCTTGGACGAATCGCGGTGCAGTCGATAACCCGTAGCGAGGGATTTTCAATCAATCAAACCACCGGCAATTTCGTTGATGATGTCAACAAACGCTCTGTTCGAGGCCAATTGCTATTTAAGGCATCAGATGACATCGATATCCTGCTTAGCACTGAATTCGGCACTGAACTGGATGCGGCAAACTCGTTCTACTTCAAACGCGAGACATTTCCAAACTCACCTGGGCAGGGCGGCCTTGGGGCGGGCGGTTATCCGACCGGGGAAAGAGGCTATGCCAGTACGGTTGACCCGGTCAATGACCGGGAGACCTTGTCTACCACGCTCACTGTTGACTGGCAGCTAAATGACGACTGGGCATTAAAGAATATCTTGAACGTTCGCCAGACCGACATCACCATTTTTCAGGATCTGGATGTCTCGGCAGTGGAAACAGCCATCATTCAGGAATTCGTCTTTGACTCAAGAACCATCAGCGAAGAGCTTCAGCTCAGTTTCACTGGCGAGCGTCTGCGCGCAACTGGTGGGGTTTACTACTTTAGCGAGGATTTTATCAATCTGAACCTGCTTGATGCGTTGAAAATAGGCGGCAGTTTTGCGAACAACGAAAAACGCGTCCAGCTCAGGGGCAGATCGGAAACGGATTCCATTGCCGCTTATGCAAACGCCATATTCGATATCAACGACCAGTTCTCGATCAAGGGTGGCGTGCGGTATACAAAAGATGATCGGGATATCATCAACGACAATGTCATCTGGATTGCAAACTTTATGGGGTCTGGCATGGACCTGAGGTTGTCTCCGGAGGACGGAAACCTGCCATTGTTCACCGACCAGGCAAGTTTCAGTGATACGACTTTCGAAATTGGTGCTGAATGGCGGCCAAACGATAACACGTTGATTTATTACACATACTCGGAGGGCTTCAAGGCGGGTAGCGGTCAAATCGGATCCAATGGTGCAAATATCATCAGGCCCGAGACGATTGACAATCACGAGCTTGGTCTTAAAACATCCTGGAATGACCGCGTGACCTTAAACCTGGCAGCCTATTCTTATGAAGTCGACGATATCCAGCTGGATCGCACTCTGCCTGGCGGGCCGACCGGTTTTCTGACTATCTTTGAAAATGCGACCACGCAGGACGGCATCGGAGTCGAACTTGAAGCGTCCTGGGCCGCGACAGACGCGATAACGCTATCGGCAAATGTCGCTTACCAGGATACGGAATACGGAACCTTTTTTACAGCCGACCCAACCGATGCTGCGAATATCGGCGGTGGTACGCTGCTGGTTAATATCGCCGGCAATGCGGCACGGCAGTCACCGAAGTGGGCCACGAACTTCCATGGATCGTTTGATTTTCCATTGGAGAGCAATGCCACGCTGACTTTTTCGGCGGACATATCCTATAAAGACGAAGTATTCTTCAGTGAATTCAACAACTCCATTTTAGTCCAGCCAGACTTTACGCTTTACGATGCAAGATTTCGGTATACCACGGCAAACGAGCAATGGACGGCGGAATTGTGGGGCAGAAATCTCACAGACGAATTGGTCGAGGGCGGTAATTTCGCCATTGCAACCAGTCGTTCGATTGCGACAACGTACTTGCCACCACGTACATTTGGCGTAACCGTCGGTTACAATTTCTAGCCGTATGTTGAAAAGCCGTTAGAACATGGTAACAATTTAGTGCGGCCTGGTTCCGATTCAGGTCGCATTAAATACATTGCTGGTGAACTTAGGTTCATGCACGCCAAGAGAATCCGCCTATGTCAAAAAACGTAGACTCGGGACCACCTTTTCGGGCCGAACATATCGGCAGCCTGCTACGGCCAGGCGATCTTACCCGTGACTTTCGCAGATTCCAGGCTGGCCAGATAAGTGATGACGATTTTCGTGCGTCGCAGGACAACGCAATTCGCGACGTGATTCGGCTGCAGGAAACCGCCGGCCTGGATGTAGTGACCGATGGCGAGTTTCGCAGGTCTTCCTATTGGGCACATTGGGTCGAATCGATAGATGGGCTCGACTTCGCGCCGGCGCTATTCAAGTTTCGTGACGAAAATGGCGCGGAGCAGGATTTTATTGCCGCAGACTGCGTCGGCAAACTCCGGCAGACCGCCGCAATCTCTACCGAGGAATTCA
The DNA here is from genome assembly GCA_003229095.1 of Woeseia sp. Taxonomy (GTDB): domain Bacteria; phylum Pseudomonadota; class Gammaproteobacteria; order Steroidobacterales; family Woeseiaceae; genus SZUA-117. Next base: position 4,168 of record QIHS01000055.1, read on the forward strand.
GGTTTCTCTCCGCTGCGACGGACAGAACGGTCAAAGTGACCATGCCGTCTCCTTCGACGCTGCATTTCTGGCGCCTTGGAGAAACGCTGCAAGGATCCGGGTATGAGACGGATGAAGCCTACATGGATGATCTCTGCTCAATCTACCGTCAGGAGATTTCGGCTCTGGCGGAACTTGGATGTACTTACGTCCAGTTCGATGAAGTACCGCTCATCATGCTTGCGAACGAAGAGATATGCCGCTCCGCTCGTAAGTTCGGCAGTGATCCGGAGCGATTGATCGAATTGTACGTTGAAGCAATAAACCAGATCGTAAAGGACCGCCCGAAAAACATGACTTTTGGCATGCACATTTGTCGTGGCAACTTCAAGGGAAAATGGCTGACGGAAGGCGGATATGGTGCGATGGCGGAACAGGTATTCAAACACGCTGACGTCGATGTATTCTGTCTTGAGTTCGATACAGATCGCGCCGGTGGTTTTGAACCTTTGCAGTACGTGCCTGACGGAAAAAGGGTCGTGCTGGGGCTTGTCAGTTCGAAAGTGCCCGATCTTGAGAGTGTCGATGTCCTAAAGAAAAGAATCGATGAAGCGGCTCAGTATGTGCCTCTGGAAAATCTTAGCATTAGTCCTCAATGTGGCTTTGCCAGTACGGTCGCAGGCAACCCGGTTACACTCGAGGATGAAACCAACAAACTGAAGCTTGTTGTAGATGTTGCACATGATGTCTGGCAAGGGACTTAGCCCGGATGTTGCACTCGTGATTGATTCGGGCTAGATCGACGCGAGATGGCGTGCAACACCTTCCGGGTCTGAATAGAACGGCGAGTGACTGGTATCCATCGAAAATACTTTTTCGCAAGTGTTTTGTGTGTACATCAATTTTTGGATTTTCGGCGTTATGGCGCGATCCTTGAGGCACTCGATATAGTATCTCGGAACGCTGCCGGAGCGCTCGGCAGTTATATGTAGTGACTCCCTGAACGGTGCTGATGCCTGCGGCTGAAGCAGCGATTTAGCGTTGGCGATGTCTTCGTCACTGCAGTCGGCGTACAATGCTTCCTGGACTGCATCCTGATTGAATGTCATGGTTGATTGATCGGATGAGAAGGTCAAGTTAGGCAGCACCAGGTTTTCCGGATCAATGGTTGCAAAATCCAGCAGGCATTGTCCGTCAGAGATCAGGAAGGCGGAAAGAAACACTAGTGCCTGGAATTGTTCTGGTGCGTATTCAGCAGCTTGTTGATTGCTAATGCCTGTCATGGAATGACCGACTGCGATTACCGAGCCAGATTGTGAGGACGCGAAATCAACAGTAGCTCGCGCATAAATATCCATTGTCACTTCGCTGAGCGGCGTGGTGTCGCTGCCGTGGCCGGGCAGGTCTGGCGCCAGTACGGTGTGGCCTTGCGCTTCCAGTGCAAGTTTGACTTTGTCCCAGCACCAGCCCGCGTGCCAACCGCCATGAATCAAAAGAAATGTTGACAATGTACCTGCTCCTATTTAACGCTTACACAACATGACCAACTAACAGTGCGTTTTTTCTGACGCTATCGTGAGGCTATGATCACCAATCTAATCAAGAAATTCAATTCGTTTTTGAAACAGGCGGCAACAAGCACCATCAGACTGGTACTCATTGGCATATGTGCTGTGATGCACATAGCAAATGTATCTGCGGCAGATGCGAGCCAACCAGGTCGATCGCTGTCCACGGACTGCGAAGACATTCGCAGCAGTTTTCGTGAAAACAAGACAAGCATTGATTCTGCAATAGTCGTTGCAGCCACCGATACAACGCCCGCCTACTGTGACGTCAGGGGGCTGATCGGCGACGAAGCAGAGCCGGGTAAAGGCATTCGCTTTGCGGTCTGGCTTCCTGCAATGAATCACTGGAACGAAAGATTCTACATGGTCGGTGGAGCTGGCTTCGGTGGTTCTCTCAATCTCAATGCGATGTCGGATGGACTGAACAAGGGTTTTGCTACAGCGACCACCGACACCGGCCACGACGCCTCTGTATTTCCGCTTGGGACTTTTGCCTACAACGACCGACAGAGCGAGCGGGACTATGCCTATCTCGCGATCCACGAAACCGTGATTACGGCAAAGGCGTTGATCGAGGCGCACTATGGCGAGCGTCCAGTGTACAACTACTGGGTTGGCTGCTCGACAGGCGGGCGCCAGGGCTTGATGGAAGCGCAACGTTACCCTGAGGATTTCGATGGCATGGTCATCGGCGCGCCGGTGCTTGATTTTACGGGCAGTCAGATTGGTGGTATCTGGGCCACCCGGGCACTGATGGGTGGGGGTGCTATTTCGCCGGCCAAACTGCCGCTGCTATCGGCAGCCGAACTGGCTATTTGCGATGCCAGCGACGGCCTGGTTGACGGAGAGATAACGGACCCGCGCCAGTGTCGTTTCGATGCGGCAACAGACCTTCCTTTCTGCCAGGATGATGTTGATGGTCCTGACTGTTTCACCGCCGCGCAACGTGATGCGGTAGCCAAAATTTACGCTGGTCCGAAAACAACATCGGGTGAGAATATTTTTCCGGGTTATGCCGTCGGAACTGGCGTACTGGGTCCGGGCAGTGCCTGGGTACCCTGGTTCATAAATCCGGATGGTCCCAGCATTCTCGAACTGTTGGGCACCTCCTTCATGCAATACCTCGCGTTCAGCGATGACCCAGGCCCGGAGTATGTCTGGCAAGAGGAATTCGATTTCGACGTCGATCCATTCCGCATGCAGGAAATCCGCCACATGCTGGATGCTGTAGAGCCGGACATGAGCAGTTTCTCGCAACGAGGCGGCAAAATCATTCAACACCACGGCTGGGCCGACGCGGCGCTCACACCTTATATGTCGATCGAATACTACGAGCGTGTCATTGAGCAGATGGGCGCTGAGGAAACCAGCGATTTCTACAAACTTTACATGGCGCCCGGCATGTTCCACTGCCGCGGAGGGTCCGGTCCGAATACTTTCGACGTCTTTACACCACTCGTCAATTGGGTGGAGCATGGTGTGGAACCGGCTGAGCTGATCGCCACGAACCCCGATAGCGAAAGAACTCGCCCGCTGTGCACCTATCCTTTGGTCGCTAAATATTCGGGGTCGGGAAGTATCGAGGTAGCTGAAAATTTTGAGTGTGCACTGGACGATACACGGTGAGTATTTGAAATAGGCGCATCTGCAGGAAACAAAAATGTCACTCGATAATTCGAACATTGAAACTGTTTTTGGTGCATGTCCACACGATTGTCCGGATGGTTGTGCCATGTTGTTCGATGTAAAAGATGGCGAGCTGATCAAGGTGCGTGGCAACCCGGCCAATACCTATACCACCGACAGGCTGTGCGCCAAACTCAATGACTACCATGCTCACCACTATAATCCGGACCGTCTGCTGTATCCCATGCGTCGTATCGGACCTAAGGGCAGCGGTGAATTCGAACGAATAAGTTGGGACGACGCGCTGTCGACAATCCGGGAGCGCTGGCAAAGTATCATTTCTGAATTCGGCGCCGAAGCGATTTTGCCCTATGGATATGCCGGCAACCTCGGCCTGCTCAACGGCCCCGGTTGTGGGGATGCATTATTTAACAAGCTCGGTGCGACCACGGCTGAAAAAACATTCTGTGTGTCAAGCAGCATCACCGCCCAGATCATGACAATCGGTCCGACGCTGGGTACTGACCCTGAAAGTTTCGTGCACGCTAAATTCATCATTGTCTGGGGTGCAAACCCGGTTTCGACCCACTCGCATCTGTGGCCGTTCATATTGAAAGCGCAGCGGGGCGGTGCGAAAGTGGTGGTGATCGACCCATTTCGTACGAGAACCGCGGCACGCGCCGACTGGCACATTGCACCGCGGCCGGGAACTGACATCGTACTCGCGTTGTCGATGATTCATACGTTGATCAGTGACAATCTGGTCGACCACAACTATGTACGCGATTATTGCAGCGGATTCGAAGAGCTCGCCGAGTCAGCTGCCAATTACCCTGCAAACAAAGCGCAGGAAATTACTGGCATTGCTGCGCAAGACATTCGGCAACTCGCGCAGGAATACGCGCAGACACAGCCCTCGGTCATTCGTGTCGGTGTCGGCCTGGAGCGTCACCAGAGCGGAGGCCAGGCGATGCGTGCGATTGATTGCCTGCCTGCGCTGGTCGGTGCCTGGCGTCATGTCGGTGGCGGGCTGCTGCATATGCCAATTTTCGTGCCGACTCGCCAGGAACAGAGTAGCCGACCAGAATGGATTGATCCGGATACACGGGTACTCAACCTGGTGCAGATAGGCAAGCATCTTACTGAAGAACTCGATCCACCCGTAAAGGCACTATTCGTCTGGAATGCCAATCCGCTGGTTCATGCACCTGATTCCAACAAGGTGCAGCAGGGCTTTGAAAGAGAAGACCTGTTTACAGTGGTCAGTGAGCAGTTTATGACCGACACGGCCCGCTATGCGGATATCGTTTTGCCGGCGACGATGGCCGCTGAACAGAATGACATCCTGACGTCGTGGGGTCATTTCTACATCAACCTTAATCAAAAGGCGATTGAACCGCCGGGTGAAACCGTCGCTAATAGTGAGCTGTTTCGCCGCCTGGCAAGAACGATGAATCTTGATGACCCACATTTTTATCGATCGGATCTTGAAATGCTGCGCAATAGTCTTGATTGGGATTCGCCAATGCTTGACGGTGAATCTTTTGAGTCACTACAGGAACGTGGGACAATTCGGGTCAAAGTGCCGCCAGCCGACGAATATGCGCCACACGCCGAGGGCAACTTCCCCACGCCCACAGGCAAGTGTGAGTTTGTATCGAGCATCGGTGCAGAAAGCGGTTTCGTTGTACCGCCATTTCGTCAGATGCGCATGGATAAACAAAATTCAGCTCCGATTAACCCGGTGCCAATTTATGAGCCGAACATCGAATGCAATGGAAGCGACGATGGTGCCTATCCTCTGCAATTCCTGTCACCCAAGAGCCACGGTTTTCTGAATTCTGAATATGCAAACGAAGCGCACAAACTCAAAGTGCAGGGTGAGCAGGCAGTCTTGATCAATCCGGTCGATGCCGCGAAACGCGGCATTGAAACAGGCGATGAGGTAAAGGTTTTCAATGATCGTGGCACGCTTGTCGGCGACGCGCTGGTGAGCGACAAAGCACTGGCCGGAACAATCGTAGCGAGCTTTGGCTACTGGACAAGCTTGAGTCGTGGCACCGGGGTTAATGGCTTGACCAGCAGCGAGCGTCAGGGATTCGCGGGCACACCCTGTTTTTATGATACGGCGGTCGAGGTGTTGCCCAATCAGGATTGATGCGGCATTTGATTGTCGTCAGACTATTCGATAGTTTGTCAAAAATATAACAACTATTGTCAAATAAAGGGGTGGAGTGTATCTGGCGGAAGCCTGTTTTTGCCGGGTCACAAGAAAACTGTGGCGAAACAAACAAAAGCCAAAGCGGTTGCGCTATCCAGACTGCGAAAATACGAGCAACGGTATCGAAAAGTTCTGGATGCAGCCGCGGCTGTGTTTGCCGAAAAAGGATATCTTGGAACGACGACAAAAAACATCGCAAACAAGATCGGCATTCGTCAGTCCAGTCTTTACTACTATGCATCGTCCAAGGAAGAATTGCTGGAGGCTGTTTGTGAAGTTGGAATCCAGGGGTTTTTGGAAGCCGCTGAGCGTATCAGTGACAGCGACCAGAGCGCGCCGGACAAGATCCGTTCAATCGTCCTGGATCATCTTGAGCCTTTGCGCCGTCAGCCGAATTATGTGCAGGTATTTTTAAATTGCCGAAAACATCTGCCCAAGTCCAGCCGGCATGAAATTGGCAAGCAGGCTCGGAGCTATGAGGATTCGATCGAAAGAATTCTGGAAGAGGGGGTTGAAACAGGTGAGCTTCGTGATGACCTGGATTGCCGTCTGACCACACTGGCGATTCTGGGTATTGGCAATTCTGTGCCGCAATGGCTAAGGAATCAAAAAGGGCTGAAGGTCGAGCACATCTCCCGGCAGTTTGCGAACATGCTCTTAAACGGTATAGAAGTTGATCGGTCAAGCAGGCCCGGAAAATAAAAATCCTGGCCTCCCGTTAGCGGTGTTATCGCTTGATCGAACCCTGCGCCAGCATTGCAAGAATCATCGGTACCGCAAAGATGGTGAACATCAGCGTGTTTCCAAATCCATCCTCTAACATCAGGCCCGCAACATAGGGTGCGAGAATAGCGCCAATACGACCGATCCCGATGGCCCATCCCATACCCGTCGTGCGCATTTGGGTGTCATACAGTGACGGTGTTATTGCGTACAAGCCAACCATTGCACCGAACAGGAAAAACCCAAGGAATAGTGCGATCGAAAAAGCCGGCACCAATTCTCCGCTGAACATGCCGAACAACACCATGAGCACGGCGGTGGCAACCATAAAAGATCCCACCAGTTTTTTTAGTTCGATGCGGGCGGCGATGACACCGAGCATCAGGCTGCCAATCACTCCGCCAAGGCTCAATAACACTGATCCTGAAATGCCTTGTTGGGTAGATAGCCCGGCTTCGGCCAACAGCTTGGGCGTCCAGCTCAGTACAAAATAGAAACTGAACATCACCATGAAAAAAGACGTCCAGATCAGCAGCGTACGTTGCAGTCGGCCATCGGATAACAAGTGGAGAATTCCGATCGAACTGCCTTTATCCTCGCTGGGTCTTGCGGGCAGACTGTCGATTGGTGGCTGACCAATCTTGACAAGCACTTCGTTGATGCGACCCTGTGCGCCCCGCGGTTGTTTGGCAACCAGGAAATCCAGGGATTCCGGTAGTTTCAGATACACGATCGGAATCATGAGTGCGGACATGATGGCACCAAACAGAAACGCAGATCGCCAGCTGTACGTCGCGAGAAGAATAGCAACGATGCTGCCGCCGATGGTCGCGCCGATTGGATAACCAGATTGGAAAATACCAATTGCAAGGCTGCGGTATTTTTTCGATGAGTACTCTGCAACGAGCACGTTCATACTTGCCAGCAGCGCACCGATACCGAGCCCTGTAAAGAGTCTCGTGGCCACGAGCTGCCCGACTGTTTGGGTCAATGCGGAAACCGCCATGCCAAGTGTGATAATGACCAGCCCGACCAGGATCATGGAGCGCCGACCAATACGGTCAGCGTAGGGCGCCAGGATAAGTGATCCCCCGGCCATGCCAACAAGGCCGGCGCTGAGAAGCACGCCCAGCGAGGCATATGGAATCGACCAGTCGGCGGCAATACTCTGTGCGGTGAATGCGACAACAAGCACATCGAATCCATCGAGCATATTGATGGCAAGGCACATACCAACAATCATAAACTGATATGACTGTCGCTGATACGATCCTGGATTCCACCACTCATTGGCTATTTCTCTTGGGGCGGTGTCGGCGACTTGCCCGACACGGTGGCTGCATTTTCTGCAGAATTATTCTTTGAGGACTCTCGCCCGCCAGTTTGCCTTTTCGTTGTCCGCTTGTTCAGCTGCCAATTCTGCATGAATCCGTGCTTCATCTGCGAGCCGAATAGCATTTTCTTCATCACCAGCATCAGCCGCGCTTTGCGCCTGTTTTAAGAGTACGACGGAGGTTATCCAAACATGGCGCTTCTGTGACGCAACTTCAATTGCTGCAGTTGCTGCATCGAGAGCCTCGCTGAAAGATGCGCTGGGCATTGCTTCTTTGTGCACATCAGCCACAGGAGACGGTGCTGAAACGGGCGCGTTGTTGCTGTCCTCGGATGTGCCACATCCGCCGACCAACAGGAACAGGACTATCATATGCCAGCACTTCATTTGCGTATTGTCCCTTTGCTATCGGCGAGATGCCGGGCCGTTGAGCTGCAATCCATTGCTCATGTAAGTAAGAAAGTATTCCAGGTTTCTGTATTCAACGCTTTGTTCCTCAAGCGGCAATGCCCGAACCTGGAAGTTGCATTCCTGAAAACGCCTTTGCAATGAGACCAGGTCGCCCCAGACTG
>QIHS01000360.1 GCA_003229095.1 Woeseia sp.
GCGCAATATGTTCCCGCGCTGTCAATAAATCCGGCAAGTCCGCATCTTGCAACATAACACCAATACGCCGTCTTGTTGTTAGTGCGCCGGGCGCATTGCCAAACATAGACAAATCTCCACGGCTCGGCCTGGTCAGTCCAAGACAGCAATTGATGAAGGTGGTTTTCCCGGCGCCGTTCGCGCCCAATATAGCGGTTACCCCGCCTGTTTGAATATCAAGAACTATATTCTTAAGCGCATAACTTTTGCCAAAGTTTTTCGCCAGACCCGCAGTCCGCACAACAAAATCATCTGGTTTTGAATCTTCCCCGGATTTACTCACATTAGCCCTCATTCCCGATCTGATCACAATGTAGGCAAATTGCACCAGCAGCGGAATTGACAGACATTAGTAAAACCGCATGACATATGTCACGACGGTTCAATCGACGGAACGCCTCGGCATTTTCCCTGACTCGCGGCGGATGTATGAGGAGCCTGGACACACGCTTCGCGAATTGAAGGGCATTGGCTCGGCGATGGGCGTATACCGCGATTCGGTGTACGGTCTATTCGACTGGCAAGGACTTGATATAGGTCGCTATGGCAAGTCGATCCTCGCGGGTCAGTCGACTGGTGTTGTCTTCAATCACCGCTCCCATCGAACCACCCGTGAAATCTCCGTCGGGCAACATGCCTATATCAAGAAAATACTCGATGTCACTCAGCGACCAGCGTCCAATGCCGTGCTCCTTGTCCGGTGTGATATTAGGCACCTTTTTGTCATCGCTGAATTCCGGATTGCCAGCCAACTCTTCATCTTCGAGCAGAACACCCAGGCGGCCCCTCGGCGTATGACACTCACCACAATGGCCGAGATGGCGCACGAGGTAGGCACCACGATTCCATGTATCGCTTTGTTCGGGATCAGGTGCAAATCGTTCGGCGTCGAAAAAACGCAGCTTCCAGGCACCGGCTGCAAGACGGGTCGACATGTAAAAAGGAAGATCGTGTTCCAGATTCGTGTTGCTGACCGGTTCGATGCTAAACAGATAGGCTTTAATCGCCAACGTGTCGTCGCGGGAAATGCCCGTATACGAGGTGAATGGAAATGCCGGAAAATAATGATCGCCCTCCGGGTTTAGTCCCTCCCAAATCGCGGTAGTGAAATCGTCATCGGACCAGCCGCCGATGCCGGTATCGACATCGGGTGTGATATTGGGTGAATAGAAAGTGCCGAATGGCGACTCAAGCGCCCGTCCTCCGGCCAGCGGAATCGCATCTTCCTCATCTTTCGTGTGGCAAGTAATACAACCACCGGCGTTCAACAGGTATTCTCCTTTCGCGACCAGAGAATCCTCTTGAGCCAAAACCGAACCGGAAAACATCAAGGTGGCCACAAACGCAGCCACCTTGATATCGGTGTTTCTAATCATTTTCTACGCGGAAATCGTCGTGACAACCCCCGCAAGACTTTCCCATGTTACGGAATGCCGCGCCAATCGCTTCGCCGTCACCGCCGGCAACCGCTACCTGGAACGCAACCGTCGCTTCCTCTGATTTCTTGATTGCAGCAGCGAACTTCTCCGGTTGCTCCCATATTGCAGGCAATGCTTCAGACTCATCAACGGCTGAGCCTTCCTGGAAAATGTTATGCAACTCCGCGACGCCGCTTACCAGCCCTGCTGCGTGCCCCGTGAGCTGTCCGTTGTCGTCAACCAGCCCGCGAACCGTCATTGATGCTGTGCCCATGTGCCCTTTCAAGGCAGTCATGACCGAAATCCGATATTTTTTCGCGTCTTCCGCCGATGTCTCTGCCGCAACCTGGACCGACAATCCAAGCATCGCCACGATACCAACGAGTGCCCCTGTTGTTCTTAGCTGCATTACTTGCTCCACATTTCGATGTTATGTTTCAGAGCATAGAGAGTAACCAAGAGTGCGATACGACACAAATCGTTGTTACACAGGACGGAGTAGGGCGCGGATCGACGAAATGTCAGGCTCTAGGCCATAACCCTGAGAATGATATTCTCACTCTTAATCCCCATGTTTAGGTCGTTCTTTTCGCCGATGCCGGTAGACGTTAAAAGGTCGGCGGCGTACAGGCTGATACGACCAGGCAATCCTCGCTGCCGGTATTCCTGAAGCGGTGCGGCAGCTTGCTGTTGAACCGATAAGCATCACCCGTCGACAAGCTTTGCACTTGTCCGCCCACGGTGACTTCCAAACGTCCCTGCAACACAATACCGCCTTCCTCGGCATCGTGACTGAGCATAGACCGGCCGGTGTCGGCGCCAGGCCGATATCGTTCGTAAAGAATCTGTAGCTGACTGTTACTGAGATCACTGCCGACCTGCAAATACGAAATGGGTCCGCTGCTGATCCTGGAGAGTTCGTCGTGGGTGAAGAAATACTGGTCATCCTGCAGAGAATCCGATGCAAAAAATTCGGCGAAAGAAACGCCGAGCGCATCGAGGATACGCTTGAGGAGGCCCATGGACGGGTCCGTTCTGCCGTGCTCTATGAGGGAAACAGTGGCATTTGACACGCCGGAGGCGGCGGCAAGTTTGCGCTGCGATAGTCCTTGCGAGGCACGCAATGTCCTCAACCTGAGGCCGATGTTGTCCATGATGTGATCTCGTGTTGAATTGTTAAATATAGTTAACGAACTACAGTCCTATTCTAATAAAAACAAGGTGTTATTTTCAATTGTTTAAATATTGTTAACTGGTTTGTCTTGCAGTACTCTGACCGGCTATGCGCGGATCTATTGACCATACGGGCTGCTGCTACGCCGCCACTGGAAACTTCCGGGTGGCAAGTGGTTTGCCAATCCCGCGTTAGCATTTGACATGCTTTGTTATCGACTCAAAGAAATTCTCTGAGATTTATCTGGAGCTCAGTTATGACTGACAACACTGTAAGACAACTCAACAAGGATATGCCCGACCTGGAATCCTACTGGATGCCGTTTACCGGCAATCGCTATTTCAAACAAAACCCGCGCATGATTTCGCGGGCGAAGGGCATGTATTGCTATTCCTCCGACGGACAAAAGCTGCTCGACGCGGTCGCTGGCCTTTGGTGCTGTAATGCTGGTCATTGTCATCCCAAAATCGTAGAGGCGATCAAAGAGCAGGCAGAAGTTCTCGACTACGCAATGGCATTTCAGCTCGGCCACCCGACGGTATTCGAACTGGCCAACAGGCTCACGGATATCGCGCCGGAGGGCATCGATTACGCATTCTTCGTCAATTCCGGTTCGGAAGCGGTCGACACCGCGCTCAAAATGGCGCTGGCGTATCATAGAATTCGTGGAGAAGGCGCGCGTACGCGACTCATCGGCCGCGAAAAGGGCTACCACGGCGTCGGTTTCGGCGGTATCTCCGTTGGTGGACTATCACCCAATCGCAAGATGTTTGGCGCCATGCTGCCAGGCGTTGATCATTTGCCACATACCCACAATGTTGAGAAAAATGCTTACTCGCGCGGCTTGCCCGCATGGGGTGCGCACCTGGCGGACGAACTTGAAAACATCGTCGCCCTGCATGATCCATCTACAATTGCCGCAGTGATTGTCGAACCGGTCGCGGGCTCTGCCGGGGTTATCCTGCCGCCCGAGGGTTACCTGAAACGACTCAGGGATATTTGCGACAAACACGGCATTCTGCTGATTTTTGACGAGGTTATTTGCGGTTTTGGCCGAACCGGCGATTCTTTTGGAGCGACCCGGTTTGGCGTGACACCGGATTTGATGACGCTGGCCAAAGGCCTGACAAGCGGCGCAGTCCCGATGGGTGCCGTTATGGCATCGAAAGATATCTACGATACGTTTATGACCGGGCCTGAGGGCGCAATCGAGTTTTTCCACGGCTATACCTACTCCGGCCATCCTTTGGCTGCAGCAGCAGCTTGCGCGGCAATGGATGTCTACCTTGGCGAAGGTTTATTCGACCGGGCCCGCGACATGGAAGACAAATTCGCCGATGCACTCTTTAGTTTGCGAGGTGAGCCGCACGTTATCGATGTCCGTTGCCTGGGCCTTATCGGGGCGGTTGAACTCGAGGGCCTAGAAGGGCAGCCCACCGCACGTGCAATGTCAGTATTCCGAGAGTGTTTTGATAACGGCGTTATCATTCGAACGACGGGCGATACGCTGGCGTTCTCGCCGCCATTGGTCATCAGTGACAGCGAAATCGAGACCATGGTTGAAAGTGTACGCACCGCATTGCGGGCCCTGTAAGCGAGGATAGAGGTAATGGCACAGAAAGCGGAAAACGTAAACGCAATGCGCAGCGTAAATAACTGGATCGGTGGCGAGCTACAAGACCCGCACTCGGATCGCTGGGCAGATGTATTCGACTCAGCGACGGGTGAAAAATGTGCCCAGGTTGTGATGTCATCGGAAGCGGATGTTGATGCTGCATTGGCGGCAGCGAAAGCGGCTCTACCTGGCTGGTCTCGTACGCCAGTGCTGCGCCGTGCAAGAGTCATGTTCAAGCTAAAGGAGTTAATCGAGCGCGACCGGGCGGAGATCGCAGCGTTGATTACCCAGGAACATGGCAAGGTACTGCATGACGCGGACGGCTCAATTCAGCGCGGGCTTGAAGTCGTCGAATTCGCCTGCGGCATTCCGCACCTGATCAAGGGCGACTACAGCGACCAGGTCGGTACGGGTGTCGACACCTATTCCATGCGCCAGTCGGTAGGTGTCTGTATTGGTATTACGCCATTCAATTTTCCGGCGATGGTGCCTTTGTGGATGTTTCCACTGGCCATAGCCTGCGGCAATACCTTCATTCTGAAACCTTCCGAGAAAGATCCGGGTTGCTCGCTCAAGTGGGCGGAGTTGCTCGCAGAGGCAGGCTTACCACCTGGCGTATTCAACGTCGTGCAGGGCGATCATGTCGCCGTTAATGCATTGCTGAACGATGATCGGGTTGCGGCAGTCAGCTTTGTGGGTTCGACGCCGGTCGCCGAGCATGTTTACAAGACGGCGTCAGAAAATGGCAAGCGTGTGCAGGCCTTAGGTGGTGCCAAGAACCACCTCGTCGTTTTGCCGGACGCCGATATGGATCAGGCAGCAGACGCACTGGTCGGTGCGGGTTACGGTTCGGCCGGAGAACGTTGCATGGCGATCTCCGCCATAGTCGCCGTCGGTGACTCAGCGGAGCCGCTGCTGGAAAAACTGTTGCCAAAGATCGCGGCGTTGAAGATCGGTCCGGGTTCAGACAACAGCAACGATATGGGGCCACTTATCACCGCAGAACATCGTGACAAAGTTCGCAACTACATCGATATTGGTGAAGAAGAGGGCGCTGCGCTGCTTGTCGATGGCCGGACCCACGAGATCACAAAATCCAGCGGTTATTTTCTGGGGCCAACGCTTTTTGATCATGCGAGCAAAGACATGCGCGTATACCAGGAAGAAATTTTCGGTCCGGTGCTGACGATGATTCGTGTGCAGACTTTCGACGAAGCAATCAACCTGGTCAACGATCACGAGTATGGCAACGGCACAGCGATATTTACCCGCGATGGTGACGCGGCACGTGAATTTGCCAACGGTATCGAGGTTGGCATGGTGGGTATCAATGTCCCTATTCCGGTGCCGCTCGCATTTCATAGTTTCGGCGGCTGGAAGCGCTCTTTGTTTGGCGATATGTCCATTTATGGTCCCGAAGGTGTGCGATTTTATACACGCCTGAAAACTGTGACGTCCCGATGGCCAACCGGTATTCGATCCGGCGCCGATTTTTCCATGCCAACAATGTAATAAAGTGGTTGGAGCATGATCCGGCGACCGATATAATTTCAGCGACCGATATAATTTCAGTATGGAAATAACAGGCGAGTACCAGATCGATAGTGGCCGGCAAGCTGTATGGCAGGCATTGAACGATGCAGAAATGCTGCAGCAATGCATTCCCGGCTGTGAGTCACTGGAGAAAGTCAGCGAGACCGAATTCAACGCGCTCGTTGTTGCGGCAATTGGCCCCGTGCGCGCCAGGTTCAAAACAAAGCTGTCGCTGAAAGACCTGAAACCGCCTGAGAGCTATCGCCTGGTCGGCGAGAGCAAGGGTGGTGTTGCAGGTTTCGGACGCGGTAGTGCCAGCGTTTTCCTCGAAGAAAAAGACGGTGGTACCTTGCTTCGTTACGAAGCCGATTTCAAAGTGGGTGGCAAGCTCGCCCAGGTTGGCTCGAGGCTGGTGCTCGGCGCCACCAGGAAAATGGCCGACGAGTTTTTCGGTGCATTTTCCAAAGCGCTGGACCCGGCGGCAGTCAGGATCGGCGACGATGGACAGTCTGCTGGCCTGCCCGGAAGCTGGTACGCAATAGGCACGGCCATCGTCGTTTTGCTGGTCTGGTGGTTTCTGCTACGCTGATTGTTGCGGACTTGTTACGGGCCTGTTCCGATCTCATCAGGCCAATAAAAAAACCACATAATTCGAAGGTGCTGACAGGCTCTGATGCCCACCAAGGTCACATTCACGCTTAACGGCGAAGCTGCGGGCGCAACCGTTGAGCCACGTACCTTGTTGGTGGAGATGTTGCGCGAAAATCTACGCCTCACCGGCACCCATGTCGGTTGTGATACCAGCCAGTGTGGTGCCTGCGTCGTCCATGTTGATGGCGTCTCTGTCAAGAGCTGTACGATGCTTGCAGTCCAGACCGAAGGCGCCGACGTCAGGACGATCGAAGGTGTGGCCATCAAGGGCGAATTACATCCCATGCAGAGGGCGTTTCATGAACATCATGCTCTGCAGTGTGGTTTTTGTACGCCTGGCATGATCATGAGCGCACTGGATCTGGTCAAACAGAATCCTGACCCGACAGATAGTGAAATTCGCGCGTGGCTTGAGGGCAATTTTTGTCGTTGTACCGGCTATCAGAATATCGTCCGTGCGATTGAAGCCGGTGCGGAGGCAATGCGGACAGGCGACCTCGCACGTGTATAACTTCAATTATCATCGGCCCACTACGCTCGCGGAAGCAAAGCAATTACTTGCTGAAAACGATGAAGCTAAATTTATCGCCGGTGGCATGACGCTGTTGCCGACGATGAAAATGCGCCTGGCAAGTCCCTCAGACCTGATCGATCTTTCACAAATCGAAGTGCTTTCGGGTATTCGCGACACTGGTAATGCAATTGAGATTGGTGCAATGACTCGACACGCAGAGGTGGCCGCAAGCGATCTCGTTCGTGCAGGTATTCCCGTACTCGCTGAACTGGCAGGACAGATCGGTGATGCACAGGTCAGGCACCGTGGCACGCTAGGCGGTTCGATCGCCAATAGTGACCCGGCGGCAGACTATCCGGCCGCTATATTGTCGCTGGATGCCGTGATTACGACAGATCAACGCGAGATCGCGGCGGACGATTTTTTTCTTGGCATGTTCGAGACCGCGCTCGCGGTGGATGAGGTGATCATCTCCGTCACTTTTCCAAAATGTGCCAGGGCGGCGTATGCGAAATTCCCCAACCCGGCGTCGCGCTATGCGGTGGTCGGTGTGATGCTGGCAGACACCGCCGTCGGGCTGAGGGTTGCAGTAACCGGGGCAGGTCCTTGCGCCTACCGGGAAACCGACATTGAAAGCGCGCTACAAGCGTCATGTACCGTCGATGCGATCAGCGAGATTGCTGTCGATTCTGCAGAACTGAACAGCGACATGCACGCCAGCGCAGACTATCGTGCGCACCTGGTCGTTGTTATGGCGCGGCGCGCTGTCTTGCAGCTTGCCTCCGTCGAGCCAAGGGTAAGCGCGTGACATCGACCGGATTGCTGGCAGCCTTCGCCAAATGGTCTGCGCAGGGCAGGCCGCTAGCGCTCGCCAGTGTTTTTGAGACGGCGGGTTCGACCTATAGCAAAGCGGGCGAACAAATGCTGATCAATAGTGACGGACATTTCCACGGCATGCTGTCCGGCGGTTGTCTCGAGGGTGATCTGGCAGCGCGCGCTAAAGAAGTCATCGAGTCAGGATTGGCACAATCCGTTGTTTACGATCTTGGCATGGATGACGAAGAACTATGGGGCCTCGGCGTAGGCTGCGATGGCCTGATGAAGATATTCCTGCAGCCGCTTAACGCGGCAACTGCCTACGAACCATTTGCGACTATGGCAAGGGCACTTTCCGGTGATAGCGAGCAGATTGCCGCGACTGTTATTGAATCGGACGCGGAGGATCTGCCGCCCGGCGCAGCCATGGTAACTGTCGAGGGTGCATTGGCTTTCAGTGACTTGCCCACCGCATTTTCCCAAGATTGCGATTCGCTGATTGGCGAAATGTTGCAGCTGCGACAGTCAGGAACCAGAAGTGTATCAACCGCGGCTGGTCAGGTGACGCTGCTGTTTTCTTTGCTGCAGCCACCACCGGCAATTCTTGTACTTGGTGCAGGTCTGGATGCAGAACCGGTCGTTCGTATCGCATGCGAACTCGGCTGGCGGGTGACGCTGCAGGACCATCGGCCAGCGTACTGTGAGTCAGGTAATTTTTCGACGGTCGAGCGCCTGGTGTGCGTTCCGGTTGACGACATCGGCGGCACCTTCGATCTGGATCGTTACTCAGCGGCAATCGTCATGAGTCATCACCTGGCCAGCGATCGCAGCTATCTGGCGCAACTTGCGCAGACGAGCATCCCCTATATCGGCCTGCTTGGGCCTGTCGATCGACGCAGGCGACTCGTCGATGACTTAGGCGAACTGGCGAATTCCCTCGAAGCGCGTTTGCATGGTCCGGCGGGGATTAACATCGGTGGTCGAGGACCGGCGGCAATTGCGCTTTCGATCGTTGCGGAAATTCAGCAGCAAATGGCATATAAACCAGGGCGCCGAATTCCGGCTCCGTAACCCCGCATGCTCAGGAAGTCGGCACTATAGCGGTATCGCCAGGCAGAAATACCCTAATGATCAGGTCGGCGAGTTTATCGAGATTCTCTTCTCTATCGAGGTCAATGCCACAGGAGCTCTTTAGCTCGAGCGCGAGTGCAATCAATCCGCCCGACGATACGCGAATCATGTTGTAGATCAGTGCCGGATCGCCACTGACAATGACGCCCTTATCCTGTAGTTCCGTGATGTGTCCCGACGCGATATCTGACAATGGCTTGAGAAAATTTTCACTGAGCCATTCCAGGCGGCCGCTCGGGTTGCTCGATTCCTGCAGGATGATCTTGTGCAACGCGGGGTGGCTGGCTGCATAGTGTACATAGATTCGTATCATTACCGCAAAGCGTGTCTTCGGGCAGTCCTTCGCGTATTCCTCCTGCGCTTTTAGCAATGCCTTGATAAAACTACTAAAGATGTTCTTGACCGCTGACTTCCACAGTCGTTCTTTATTGCTGAAATGGTAGGTAATCAGCGGATGATGCACACCTGCACGGGCCGCAATGTCGCGTGTTGAGGTGCCTTGAAAGCCACCCTCGGAGAAGGCTTCGAGGGCCGCGTTCAACAACTTCTGTTTGGTGCGCAGGCTGCGCTGTTGCTGCTTTCTGGGCAATTTTTCCTGAGCCGAACTCACATTTGCTGCCTCTTATGCTCCATTTTGAGCACAAGAGTACCGGTTGGACACAAATTGGTCCACTTTGGTTTGTTTTCCGTTCGGAAAAATCGGCCGTTTATTGCAGACTGAATGCGAGACGTACCGCCGTTCGCTTCTCGACCGCGATGCCATTTTCGATGGCCGGCTCAAAGCGCCATTGCTCGACTGCATCTATCGCCGCTTGATTAAAAGTCGTGCCCGGATCTGATCGTACAATGACGATATCGCGCACGCGGCCATCGGTGGTCACCGTAAACGTGATATCAACCGATCCTTCCAGGTTACGACGGTGCGCCGCACGTGGAAATTCAGGTCCAACATAGTTGGTGCGGGTCAGTCGGCTCATTGGCACCGTTTCGGTTTCTGCCGGCAGGCTGGCTGTCGCGCCAGCGTTTGATGCAACTGGCGATTCGACCGGAATATCACGTGGCGGCGGCAACTCTCTTTGCACTTGTTCAGGTTCGAGGCGCGCTACGCTTTCAACTTGTTGCGGAGCACGGTCTTCAGTGTTTAAAGCAGTTTCACTTAAGCCGAAAGTTGTTGCGCCACTGCTTAAGGGCGCTTCCGATGGCGGGGCAACAACCGGTTTGGCCACAGCACTGGATCGTGGTGAGCCCGCCGGCGCTTGTGCACCGACGCCCAATGGAGATGCTGTCGCCGTGCGATTAGCCTGTTGCTCAGCATCGATCCGTGTGTTTACAGCGGCTTCAACTCTGCGCTGTTCTTCGACAATCGTGTCCGCTTCGCGCTGGCGAAGCTCGGCTTGCTCTGCGATTGCGGCTTGCCGCCGCTCTTCCGCACGGCGCGCCAGTTCTTCCTGTCGGTCGATTTGAGCTCCTCGTTCAAGCCCCACCTGGCGATCAGTTTCAGCCTGCTGCGTGATCGCTGCCTGGCGTTCTGTTTCACGCTGTTGCTCTGCTTCGGCTACGCGATCCGCTTCGGCCTGGCGTTGTACCTCACGTTGTCGCGCAATTTCGGCCAGGCGATTTGCTTCTGCCTGACGTAGCGTTTCAGCAGCCGCTTCACGCGCTTGTTCCAGAGTTGCCGTCGATGCACTTAGCTCGGCGCTGGCTGGATCAAGCGCTCGTGCTTCGCGTAGCAGTCCCTCGGCGTCGTCGAGGCGGCCTGCAGCGATTACATCGCGTGCCTGAACCGCGAGCAGGCCGGCAATCGTACTGAGCCCTTGCCTGGCAACCTGGTTCACCGGATCGGCAATTAGTGCGAGTTCGAAATAGTGCTGCGCGCTGTCATTTTGTGGCGAAATCAGGTTGCTGGATTCGAGCCGTGTTTCAGCCGTCGCGATGGTTTCAGCAACTTGAAGTTGTACGCGGGCGGCTGCCAGTTCTGTATTTAGCAGACCCACTTCCGTTGATCTATCGGTCGCAAGCGATTGCGCCTGGGAAATCAAGCCGACTGCATCTCCGAATCGCCCTTCACTAATGGCAAGTCGAGCCTGCGTCGCAGAAGCGCGCAGCTGCAATTCGCTAATCTGGGCGTCAAGAAATGAAATGCGTGAATTGTCGGGATCTGCAAAGCGCGCCATATTAAGCGCAGCTTCCGCTTCACCGGCGTTGCGCTCAAGAATGGCGTTTTCCGCTACGCCCAGCACCTGGTTAACGACAGCGTCAAGTTCAGTTGAAATAATGGAATCGTCACCCGCCACTGCGGCAATTGCGACGTACAATTCAATAGCATTGGCGCCGGCTGGTGCGATGAGATTGCCAACATCCCGAGCCGCCCGAGCTTGCGCCAGCTGTGCCGCATAAGGCACATCGAGTAATTCGTTTACGTCGATAGTCGCAGATTCCGTTGGCGTCCCAGCAACAGGTGAGCTTGCGGGAGTCGTCACATTATTGCCGGTTTCAGGCGCTGGCGATGTCGGGCTGAACGCCGGCTCGGAGACAACTTGTTCGGGTGCGGGATCTGTGCTCATCACAAACCACGCGATTGCAGCGACAGCAGCAATTGCAACGCTGCCTATCGCGATTGTTTTGGGGTCTTTGAATCCGGATGACGGTGCATTGGTGGAATTCAGCAATTCCTGCGTGCCATTGGCAAGTGACGCGGTAGCAGCAGAAATCGACTTTCCGACCGACGCGGCAACGTCCGTCATCGTTTCCGTAAAGGAGTGAGTGTCGCTGAATGCGCCGTCCAGATCAGTGTCAATCGATACCTCGATTGGCGCATCTGAAATTACAGGCTCGATCTTCTCAGGGCGGCGTTGTTCTGGCTTCGGTTGAAGCGGCGGCTCAGGTGCTTTGATTTTCGGTGCCGGTACCGGCGGCGCTGGCGCAGGTTTCGGTTTTGCGGCCAGTTTCGGCGCGGGTTTCGGCGCGGGTTTCGGCGCGGGTTTCGGCGCGGGTTTCGGCGCGGGTTTCGGCGCGGGTTTCGGCGCGGGTTTCGGCGAGGATTTTGGCGCGGGTTTAGCCACGGACTTCTGTACGATCGGAGGAGTATTGCCTTTGGGCTTGAAGGCGTCGTCCGGTGCTTCCATGTGGTGTTTTACCGAGGCCTCGATCGCGAGACGTGCACGACCGGGTGAAACCGGCTTCAGCAAGAATCTGTAAACATGACCTTTGTTAATCAGGTCCATCAGTAACTCGCCGTCGTCGCGGCGGCCGGCCACAATTGCGACGATTCGAGGTCGGTCGGTTCGCAGACGTTGTGTGAGCTCCTCGACCTTGGATCCCACCATTGCAGCATCGGTAACCAGCACGCCAATGGTGTGGTCGCGAACAAATTCTTCAGCCTGTATTGGCGTGACAGCGTGATGTACGTTGTGCAGACCACGCGAAGAGTCTTTAACGGTCGCCAGAAATTCCTCATCTTTGGTCAGAACGAGAACGTCAACCTCGCGTCCGCCGATTCCAGGGACCAGGTCCACCTTGTTCGGTCTCAGGATGGGGACACTGCCTGTGCCATCGCTAATAATGACCGAACCGTTTTCTGACGTTTCCATGACGATGTGTTCTGAGACAGGCTCATCGACATTCGCCCTCAGGTCATTCGCAGATTGGGAAAGTGTAGACATTCGCACCCGCTTGTCGCTGGACTCAACGAGTTCGAGCAGGGTTTCGGGTGCAATTTCGCCGCGGACGATCTTGAAAACTTCCTGATCGCCGACGAGCGCTTCCAGCCCGTCTTCTTTGTCTGTGCCTGCCAGCAGGATACCGATGGTATCGGGTGATCGTTTTCTTGCTTCCCGCAGCGCGTCCAGACCACTCATTCCGGGCAGATCCTGAGCCGTTACGATGACATGAATCGGTGTTTCGGTCAGTGTATTGAGTGCTTCAGAGCCACTGGTTGCGAAATGGACAGAATACCGATCATCGAAACCGGTACTCAATTTGTCCAACGTGCTCTGCTCACGGTGCAGCAACAGAATCTGCGTCTTGAATTGTTCCAACGACACTGACGTCCTCCTTGGCGGCTTATGTCTAATCGCGTGCAACTACCACGCGGTGGCTGAGTATATCCCTGCAAAAGAGGGCAATGGACGTCCGGGTCGGACTGGGTTTCGAATCTGTGAAGTGGTGCACAGTCAGTATGCAGGAAGCGTCACGTTTGGGCGGGTCAGGACATTCCGATGAGTCCCGAAAACGACGGTGGGAGCAGATTGCGCGATTGAATCAAGTGCGAGTGTCAATTTCCTGCGTCAATGCACTGATGGCGTCGCTAAGCCCCAGCACCTTCTGTTGCTTCGATCCCAGGCGGCGAACGGCCACAGTCTCCTCATCAACTTCTCTTTGTCCGACCGCCAGGAGGACCGGAATCTTGGCAACACTGTGTTCACGGACCTTGTACGAGATTTTTTCGTTCCTGAGGTCAGCGTCTGCTCTGATGCCGGCACGCTTCAGTTTGTCGACGACATCCAATGCATATTCGTCAGCATCCGATGTAATCGTCAGGACCCTGGCTTGTATTGGCGCCAGCCATAACGGCAGATTGCCGGCATGGTGCTCCAGTAATATGCCGATAAATCTTTCCAGAGAACCGAACATTGCCCGGTGCAACATCACTGGCGTGTGCTTATGGCCATCCTCGCCAATGTAGGTCGCGCCGAGTCTTGCAGGCAGGTTCAGATCGACCTGGTGTGT
>QIHS01000443.1 GCA_003229095.1 Woeseia sp.
TGAAAACAGCCATTGGCGGGAAAACGGGCAATAAGGGTGGGAATTCAGGACACTGCGCCGTCATGTGGAGAAGATTCCGCGGTGCTTGGGGTGAAAAACGGATTAGACTGGCTGCCAATGGTGGTGGACGTGACGAAAAAGGGCGTTTATTTGTCTTATACTCAAATCATGCAAACACACTGGATGCGATGGATCGGGCTGACTTGTGCGGCAATTGTGTTGATAGCCTGTACGGAAGAGCAGTTACCCGGCACGCAACCAGTAACACTGACGAACCCCAACCAAACGGCACAAAGAGCTAACGCGCAAGCGATCACCGCATTTGAGACATTTATGGATGCCGCCGTCGAGAACGATCATTTCAGCGGAACGGTTCTCGTTGCGCGGGACGGCGCGCCAATCTTCAGCAAAAGCTATGGCATGGCGAACTATGAATTAAACGCGCCGTTCACGCCGGACACAAAATTCAATATCGGTTCCGTCGCCAAACAATTCACATCTTTGTCCATTATGCAATTGCAAGAGAAAGGGCGATTGAACGTCAATGATCCGATCTGCAATTATCTGAACACGTGTCCTCCAGCCTGGCAACCGATTACGATCCGGCACCTTTTAACGCACACATCAGGGATACCAAACTATTCAAGAGCCTCTGACTGGGATGAGGTTGGCGCCGTTAAGAACTACATGCACGGCGAGCTTGTCGCACTTTTTCGCAACCTTTCTTTGAAGTTCACTCCAGGCGAGGAGCATCGCTACAGTAATTCCGGCTATCAATTGCTCGCATTGATCATCGAGCGCGTATCAGGAGAATCGTACGGTGCGTATCTCCGTGACCACATCTTTGCGCCGCTTGGGATGCGCAAAACGCAGTACAACAATTCGCGTTCGCTCGTCCCAAATCGAGCAACCGGCTATTATTCTCTAGGGACGTCGTTCATCAATGTGAGCCTTCACAGCCCCACGATCAAATTCGGTGACGCTGGAATTTTCTCCACCGTAGGAGATCTTTTGATTTGGGATCAAGCTCTGTACACGGGTCAATTGATATCGCGCGACTCGATGACTGAGATGCTGACGCCATATCTGAAAAACTACGCATATGGATGGCGCGTTAAAGAAAGCTTCGGCAGACCAGAGGTCAATCATTCTGGGGATTCGACAGGCTTTTCGGCTTTCATCATGCGTTTCATCAATGATCGTTTCACCGTGATCGTTCTCAGCAATAGCAAGGAGGCCAACGCCGGGCGAGTTGGATATGGTCTTTCGGCTATCAATTTTGGCGCGCCCTATGAATTTCCTGCTAAGACGCTGCTTGATATCCTTTGGAACGTCGCCATGCAAGACGGGGTCGCCGCCGCCACGGGGCGTTATCTCGAGTTAAAACGCACCCAGCCATCCATTGACAATTTTGAGGAGGACGAGACACTAAACGACCTCGGCTATTCTTTATATGAGGCACAGTTACTGGAGGAGGCACAGCGGGTTTTTGACTTTACCATCGAGCAATTCCCGCGCTCTGCCTACAGTTATGACGGCTTGGCCGACATCGCTGCTTCGCAAGGCAATTATGCGAAAGCCATTCAGCATTTTGAAAAATCCCTCCGCATTGAACCGGACAATGAATATGCCGTGCTGGGGCTAGAGCGAGCCCGAGAGCTCCGTTCGATATTTAGTCAGTAATCTGTTTAACCTCATAGGCTGTGTTAAGTGAAGTTTTCATGTCCCGTGCAATTTTTGTCAGACTGTCACCCGTCTTCAACCTAAGAGCCCGATCGAAAATTAAGTTGAGTGATTTCAGCGACTTATGATTCAACGTGATTTGGGAGATTACGGAGGATCGCATGGCCTAGACTGAAACCACTCGCAAAGATCATGACAGACGTTTGCTGCGCTATGCAAGTGATACGACGACGGCGGAATAGGCGGTGATTAAGCACCAGTGCTCGAGATCGTGCTCGGAACAATCGGTGTTGACCCGGCAGTGCGCATGCACATCACAATTGGCACGTCACTGGCAACGATTATTCCAACATCGATCGCCTCAGCGCTGGCGCACCACCGCAGAAACTCCGTATCAATCGACCTCGTCAAATACTGGTCACCTTATATAGTGGTTGGCGCAATCGCGGGAAGTGCGATCGCGGGTATAACATCCGGGCAAACGCTCGCGGCGATCTTCGCCATTGTCGCCGGCCTTGCTGCGATCAAAATGATGCTGCCGCTCGACGATAAAACAATTGCTGATGACGTGCCGCGCGGCACTGTCGGGCCAATTGCGCCAGTCAGCGTGGGCGTTGTTTCGGCCATGATGGGCATCGGCGGCGGCTCGCTCAGCGTGCCGTTCATGACACTTTGCAACAAGCCGGTGCACCTGGCCGTCGGGACATCGGCCGTTTTTGGTGCATTCATTGCGATCCCGGGTGCAATTGGCTTTATCTATGCCGGTTGGGGCAACGAATTGTTACCGACCGGCGGCCTGGGCTACGTTAATCTTCTCGGCGTCGCGCTGATCGTCCCGACAACCATTATGTTCGCTCCGCTGGGTGCAAGACTCGCTCACGCAATGCCGCGGAGACGCCTGAGCCTGTTGTTTGGCGCATTCCTGTTCGTCGTTGCAATTCGGATGGCTTACAAAGCTTTTAGTTAAGGCCAAGCGTCAGTTGTTGAATCGAACCCGATAGTAGCGATCTTTGTCGGCTTCGATCTGTTGACTCACCGCAGCAGGCCGAGTCGCTACATGGGTGTTCAATACGCCGCTCCAGAGATCCTGGAATTCGTCGACGAAAGAATCGAACGCGATCTGTTCCGCCTTGATTCGCGACGAATCGATTGCAAGCTCGGTAGACCAGATGCTGGCGCGTTGCTTCTCAACCGCAGTGGCCTCTGTTGTGCCATAAATAAAACCAGTGCGTACATCGATCAGCAAACCGGCAACCGTTGATGTCACATGTGCCGTTTTGTTACGGATAAGGCCCAGCGTTATCAGGGAGAGCGGACCCATAGACTTGCCGTCGACGACGAACGATGAGTCCACCGTATAGACAAGAAGCAAGTCGGCGCGCAGTTGTGCGGCGGGCGTGCGAAGGTCGTCTATCGAATTGGCGTTAGCGGGTAACAGCAATCGGCCGATGGGTGCGACACCGCTGACCAGCGGCAGCTTACTCATTTTCTCATATGATTCATCCGACTCGATATCACGCGTGGTAACGATCGTGTACCTGCCGTGACCGTAGCCGCGACTGGTTCTGGTGTAGTACCCAGTGCCCTGTACGCGAGCCACGGCAATAGTCGCCGGAAATAGCGCAGCTGGTGGGGTAGCGAAAGCCGCGCGCAGGTTGGTGTCGCTGATATCTGCCAGCGATACACCCGCTGTAGGAGTCGTATAATGCAGCGACGAGCTGCAGCCACTGGCAAGAAAACAAATAATGACACTTAATACCCTGGATCGCATTCTGAATTCTCCCTAGTTTCTATCGACTGTTGTTTCGTAACGTACGCCTTCAGGAACCGGCAGCGCCTGTTGAACGGTTGTGCCATGAGAACCTTCGGTCTGCATTGATGAGTCCACTGCAACAAATGATGTGTAATCGGACATGAGCTGATACTTGAGTGCGGTAGTCCTGATCGCCGCCTCAAGTTCGCCGTACAGGTTTTGTTCCCAGGTCTGGCGGTCGGACAGCTCAGCGATTCGCAGCCTTGCCCAAATCTTCGGCAGGTAAGTGTTCCCGGAGTCCGTGCTGTCGGCTGAAATACCAATTCGATGATTCTGATTTCCGGTCGTCCCCGACACAGAGATATCGCCTGCAGCACCAAGGTATTTGCCGGTGACGACGATCGGGCGACCCACAAACATGTCTGGCAGTCTTGCCGGGTAAACATCCGACACCGCCATGCCACCCCAGTCAATGTCAACATCGGTAAGTGCCGGGTGGCTGATGCGATCGAAGAAGCTTGTCATGATGTCGCTCGCTGAATCATTCGGCCCGAGATATGCCACCGCACCCCGGCCGACATTGGCCATGCGTTCCATGAGGTAGCGATTGACGGACGAGCCGACGCCGAAGCTGAAGATGCGCGCATTGCCGATGCGTTCGTGCACCGCCGCGATAATGTCCCTGTCGTTGCCGATATAGCCATCCGTCATGAAAGAAACGAAGCGCAGTCTGGATGGGTCATGCGGAAAATCGAGTGCAGCACGGATGCCCTCGATCATTTGTGTGCCGCCCATGCTGTTCAGGTTTCGCAGGTAGCTTCTTGCGCGCTGAATGTTTCGGGCTGTGGCCGGAACCGGTGTTGCACCGAAGCTGCTGGCGTTGTCCGAAAAACGAATGATCTGGAAGGTGTCACCTTCCTGGAGCTTATCCAATGCTGCATTGACCGCGCTCTTTGCCTGGTCCAGCGGTGTGCCGCTCATCGAACCGGAGCAATCCAGGACAAAAACCATTTCCATCGGCTGGCGCTGCAAAGAGCTGAGATTTGCAGGCGGGTACATCATCAAAGTGAAGTAACCCTGATTGGTTTGTGGGTCCATGTAAGTGAGCAGGTCTGATTTAATCGTGCCTCCTGCAACCTGGAAATCGAGAATGAAGTCGCGGTTTGGAATCATGGTCACGTTCGCGAGCGTTATCGTCGCAGAATCTGCAGCGTCACGTGATGCGACGATTTCGTGCGTTGATTTGAGTTCCTCGATTGTGACGCCGGCGTTTATTCGAACGTTGATGCTGATGTCGTGCGCCGAACGTTCATTCGGTCTCAGGTATTCCACTGTCGTGTTCGCGGCGGGTAATAAACTGTCGCGTGCCGCCGGCACGATCAGATCGGCAGACCCAGGCGGGTGGTAGCGCGGACCAACCACCGTCGGGAATACAAAAGAGTACCAGCCGTCGTTGTAGGCCAGTGTGTGGAAATAGGTGATGTTGACATCAATCGCCTTGCCCGGCTCGATATTCGCCACCTTTTGCTCGAACATATTCGGCCGATGCTGGGTGAGCAGGCTTGCCTGGTATCCCTGCGCGCGGGCCGCATCGTAAATCGCTTCTGCTTCTTCCTTCTCACGCAGAATGCCACGGATGCGCCGGTCGCCAATCACCAAGACGAATTCGCTGATCGCCGCTTTCTCCGGCAACGGGAACATGTAGATAGCTTCAATCTTTTCACTGAACGGATTTTCGAATTGCTGTGTGACGTTGACTGTCGAGATGTATCCGTCGATGACAGCATCCACTGCCGTGTGTTTCAGTGGCAGCGGGATCTCCCTCGGGCTGTTCGTGGCGGGAACGATGTCGTCGGGGAAGCGGGCGAGCATGGCACCCGTTCCTGGCGACAGGTCGTCAATGCCGGTTTGCCCGGCGTCAATGGATGAAGTGTCGATGATCCAGAGTTCTTCGCCGGGAGCTGACAGGCTTGACAGCGCATGCGACAGGCCGGGATCGGCGACACCTAATTCCAATGCACCAGTGAAATTTTCCACACGATATTCAGACGCGCTTCGAGAAAATCGCCGTTCTCGCTCTACACGAGCACCCATAACGACTGTTTCCTCTACCTCCATCGCCTGATCATTTGCACTATCGTCCTGCGGCGACGGCGGTGGCCCTTCCGGGGTCGGCATGCTCAGGTTGCTGGCGCAGCCGGCAATAATCAACGCACCGGTGACCAGGGCCAATAGCAAGGTTGCCATTCTGTTCGGGTTGGCAATATTCATCATTCATTTCCTCTCGGTAACTCAAGGCTGATCGACGCATCGATTGCCTGTCCATCCCGCATTGCTGCAACGACAAGGCTCAAATCAAAATCGGGTTCATTCGGACCGGTCAGCATCAGGTGCAAAGTCGCGATGCGAATTCTTCCGCTCGGCAGCTCCTCGTCATCGCTGATTGAAAAATCAGCGACCACAATTCTGTCGGCAGTGCCGAGCTGAACCGCCTCACGGTCGAAATAGGGTGCTCGGGGATAAGCGTCGCTGTCACCGTTTTCAACACCAACGATTTTCATGACACCGTTCGTGTCGTTCAATTCAAACTGCCAGGCTGCGACCGGTGCCGGGCTGGTCAGGTAAATATCGACAGCGACAAAGCGAACATCGTCTTGCGCGAACGACGTGCTAAAAGCAAAAAGCAGGCTGAGAATGACTGCCCTCACGAAGCGTCACCTCCCGAACTCAGTGACACGATTCGCATTGCAAAAGTATCAAGCTCAGCCTGCGTGAATTGTTTGGTGTCGCCGGCGCGGGCGAGTGCCAGCACATCGGCAATGTCGATCTGTCCTGATCTGTCGATATCTGCGTACAGGCTGTTCTGCTGCGGCGCAACCGGGTCGCCCATTTGCGTGACCAGCATTGCGACCAGGATCGTCGCTGCAATCGCCGCCCATGCCGGCCGGGATTTCCAGGCGGGTTCACGCCGTAATGAAAAGTGCGTCTTGGCTGCACTCACAACCTGCCGGTCCGCGCGTGCCGTAATCAGAGGCACTGAAGATTCGCGCGCCTTCAGCTCGTCAATCAGGCTTTGTGGCAGGTCATCAAACTGTTTGTTTTCTTGCTCCATGACAATGAAGCGCAGCAACAGGGCAAAAGGTTCACGAAAAATGGTTTCTTTTGATTTCCGGCGAGTCCTTGAGCTGCTTGATTGCGAGGTGCAAGCGCGATTTAACCGTACCCAGCGGAATTTGCAGCGTTTCTGCAATTTCCTGCAGAGACAGGTCGTCAACAAATCTCAATTGGATCACTTCACGGCGTTCGTGCGAGAGGTCTGCCAAAAGACCTCCGATGTCGCCACCTTCTGCCGGAACAGGCGCTTGCAGGTCGTCCGGCCTCCGATCTGAATCACTCGGAAAGCGATTGCTTTTGCGTAACATTGAAATGGCGCTGTTTTTCGCAACCGGGTATAGCAGCGTTGTCAGATGGGACGTCAGATCAAGCCCGTCTCCCACCGGAGGAAGTTTGCGCAACAGGTAACAAAAGGTCTCCTGAAGGACATCCAGTGCCATATTGTGGTCCCTCACATAGCGCATGGCGACGCGCAAAACGAAGTGTTTGTGGCGTTCGTATAGTGTGGTGAACGCGCGCTCCGCCTCAGCGGCACTGCTGTTATTGCAGATTTCCAGGAGTGTCTTGTCGCTGACCATGATCTGCGTACGCTACCGCAAAAGGCGAGAACAGTCAGTTTGACAGTCGAAGCTGCGGCGGCGCGGAACCTCGCCGGTTGCACGATGTCGCTAGAATGGTAAGATTATTCAGTTAAGAAAGTCGTTGTCCGCCGCGCTGCGCCTTGATCGCGCGTTTTCGGCAGAGTGTCTTTTCGGTCTGTACATAGCAGATCGCATGCATGTCAAATTGATCGGGGGATCATGAAATGACTGAGTCAAAACGGCTTGCTGCCGTGTCGAACGATTCAAAATCCACCAAATACGTGATGCAGCCGATTGCTGCAGCGGTTGTGGCTGCGTTGAATCCAGGCGTTGTTGCTGCTCAAGATGACGACGGCGCGCGAATCGAAGAGATTGTCGTAACGGCGACCAAACGCGAAATGAACATGCAGGATCTTGGCCAGGCAATCACGGCGATCACCACCGAGGACATTCAGCGGCAAGCCATGCAAAGTATGGAAGACGTTATGCGCGTGTTGCCAGGCGTTTCGCTGGCGAACTCCATGCCGGGTCGAAACTCGATCATCTTTCGTGGCATATCGACTGGCACGCAGGAATTCTTCACCGACAGCCAGGTTGCGGTTTACCTGGACGAGCAGCCGATTACTACGATCTCACAACAACCGGACGTGCGCGTGATCGACATTGCCCGGGTTGAATCGCTGCCGGGACCGCAAGGCACGCTGTTTGGCTCCAGTTCGCAATCGGGCACCATCCGTTACATCACAGCCTGACACTACAGCATTTTCAGCCATGTTGAGTGCAGAGCTGTCAACAACGAAGGGTGGCGAAGCGAATTACGATCTGCACGGCTGGGTGAATATTCCGGTCATCGAAGATCGTTTCGCAATTCGTGCTGTGGGTTATGTTTCGCATGACGGTGGTTACATTGACAACGTGCTGGGCACATCGCTGGAAGGTTCGGTGGACAATGCGAGCGTCGTCGAAGAGGACTACAACGAATGGGATACGGCCGGCGGCAGGGTGCGAGCAACCTGGACTGCAAGCGATAGCTGGGAATTCGATCTTGCCTATATGTTCCAGGAAAGTAACACCGTAGGCTCATGGGAAAGCGATCCTGCGATCGGCGATTTTAAGCATGTTAAATTCTTCAAGGAGTTCCGGGACGACGACTGGAGCCAGGCATCTCTGACTGCAAAAGGCGATCTCGGCTTCGCCGAACTGACATTTAATGCGTCCCTGTTCGAGCGTGACATTGTGTATGCATGGGACAACATGGTTTACGAGCAGTTTAAGGATGCCTATTTTGGCGTGTCTTTAGGCATTCCCCTGTATAACTCGGATTACACATTCGGAAACATTTTCAGCGATCAACAAGAGGAATCGACAGCGTACGAGTTGCGCCTGGTGTCGAACAGTGACAGCAAACTGGGCTGGATGATTGGTGGTTATTATGAAGACAAGACCACCGACTGGTTCTTTGGCGCACTGAACGAAGATTACGTTGGCACAACATCGTGGGATGCGGCGCAGGCCTATGCCTACTACTACGGCGTCTATCTTGGCTACGATATTCAATATCCATTGCCGGAGACAGATATCGGCTACGCCCAGAATTATGCCAACGACATCAAGCAAACGGCCGTGTTCGGCACGTTCGACTACGAGATAACCGACGCTTTGCGAGTCAGTGTTGGTGCCAGGTGGTTCAGGTTCGAGCGGGAAACCAGCAAGACAGAGCAGTTTCCCTTCGGACTTCCGCCCTTCGGGTCATTCGATACTGCTGGGCGGGAGGTTGCGAGCGGTGACGAGGACGATACAGTTTACAAACTAGGCGTTACGTACAGTGTCGCGGATGACGTCATGTTATATGCGCACTACGCCGAGGGCTTTCGCCTTGGTGGGGACAATTCTTTGCGAGCTGCGGCAACCGGATTCGTTCCAGAAACTTTTCTCTCGGACAAAGTCGTGAATACGGAGATTGGCCTCAAGAGTACCTTCGCTGACGGAAAAGTCCGGGTCAACCTGATCGCATTTCAGATGGATTGGGATGATATCCAGATTAGCCAGGCTAGTGTTAACGGCCAGTGGTGGTTGCGCGGCACGATCAATGGTGGCAAAGGCGAGAACAAGGGTTTTGAAATCGAAACCCAGTGGCAAGTAACATCTCGCCTCTATGCTTACGCAAACGGTTCCTTTGGAGACCCGAAATACACCGAGGATATTGTCCGTCTGAATGACGTCGTTCCCGCAGGGACACCGATGGTTTGGGCACACAAACAGAAGGTCAGTTTCGGAATCGAATATACGATCCCGGATGTGTTTGGCGGTGAACTCTGGTTCTCCTATAACCAGTCCTACGAAGGCGAGAAGTGGAACGATCTTACCAATGCCATCAGCGGAGACCGGGATGGAATTGTGCCCTCTTACAGCCTCGCAAATGCACACGCAGGGCTGAACATGGATAACGGCTGGGAAGTTCAGTTAAACATCCGCAACATGTTTGACGAGAAGGCCGTCAATGCTTTGTTCAATGACTCCAGCGCAGCATTCTTCGGTGACCTGCGCTTCGACAATATTCGAACGTATTCGAGGCCCCGAACGGTGGGGGTAACAGTCAGGAAACGATTCGAATAACGCTCGGCGCGGCGCCCGCCTACCAAAGCGGGCGACAGGATTCTAAGCAGTCAAATGGACCGCTGGTGCGCCGTGTCGCTGTGATTGTCGGCGGCAATTGCGGCAAAAGAGCGGCCAGGCCAGATGGTTACGGTCTTGGCCGGTTCCAAAACAGCCTGTTGCACCGGAAAACTCCCTGTATATGATCAAGTTAATCACCACATCTGTCGTTCGCGGCAGCAGTCAGGGCGAAAGCCATGGCGGTGTTTACCTGATCGATCTTGAAGAACAAATGGTCACGCAAAAGATCGACTGGAATTCGAAGGACATCGACTGGCGCGGTCGCGGGGCTGATCGTGGACTACGTGGTATCGCAATCGATGGAGATACAATTTATATTGCCGCCAGCGATGAACTGTTTGCCTATACGCCGGACTTCAAACTGATCGGATCCTGGCGAAACGATTATCTCAAGCACTGCCATGAAATTTGTGTCTTCGAACGAACGCTCTTCCTGACCTCTACCGGCTTCGATTGCATTCTGGGGTTCGACCTCGAAAAGCGGGAATTTGATCGCGGCATCCACATAGAGACCTTGAATTTCAGATTCAAAGCCACGCTGTTCAATCCGAACGGAGACGGTGGTCCGCTAATGTTGAATAAGTTGCATATCAACAGCGTTTGTTGCAACAAGGGTGGCATGTACCTGAGTGGGCTGAAAAGTGGTGGGATGCTGCATTTTAACGGCACGTCCGTGCTGATGTCCGCCGAGCTGCCAGTCGGCACACACAATGCGCAACCATTTCGTGACGGTGTTTTGTTTAACGATACCAAAGCCGATCGAGTGCGCTACTGCGCTCGCGGCGAAGGTGCGGAGGATCGCGCGATGCCCATTCCAAAATACGATCCGAAGGAACTGACCAACACTGACCTCGATGACACAAGAACCGCCCGGCAAGGGTTCGGGCGTGGACTTTGTGTGCTCTCGGATACAATGATTGCAGCTGGCTCTTCGCCATCGACGGTGACCATCTACAATCTTCACAAGAACGAGCAGCTGTTGTCGGTTAATCTCACCATGGATATCCGCAACGCAATCCACGGCCTGGAAATCTGGCCATTCTCATAAATCGGTCCTGGGCATCCCACTTTCGAGGTCTAATCCGGGTCAGAGCCCAAAAACGAGAGCCCGAAAACGGATCCCCAAAGCCGCAGGTCAGCCTTCGGCAGCATGTTTTACTGAGTCTGGCAGCCGACTGATGATGTCGGCGAACTCCTCGCGCCAAAGTCCCAGGTGGCTTTCGTATTTTCTCCATTTGCCAAGCGCGCCAGAATATATGGGTTGTCGTACCTGTTCCGAGCTCGCGGTCTTCACCGCGCGTTTCGTCTCGTGGAAACGCACGCAGGATTCCTCGAATGGTAAATCACAATGTTCAAGAATCCGGTGAACCTGCGTTTCCAGGTCTGTCACCGTATCCTCGTAGTGAACGTCGAGCACCTTACCCGGCAGTACCGCGTGCCAGTGTTGCATGACCTTGTCATAGTTCAGGTAATAGTGTGCAAGATCTTCCATGTCGTAAGTAAAATTCTGGCCCTTGGCAAACAACTGTTTGTAGGCACCGAGGCAGCTGTCCATTGGATGCCGGCGGGCATTGATCACCTTTGCATTGGGCAATATCAGGTGCAACAGTCCAACCAGAGGAAAATTATTCGGCAGTTTGTCTGTAAAAAACGGTTTATTGGTGATTCGATGCCGGGCAGCATCTTCGATGTATTGCAGGCCATAGCCGCGCCAGTCTTTGCTGTCCAGATCGGCAAGCGCTTTCGGGAAGCCGAGATTATCTGATCGGTAGCGACCGACTGATGCAGCCAATTTGCTCAAGACCGGCAACTCCGAAGTACCCTCGACCTGGCTGTGGCTGGCGAGAATTTGTTCTACAAGGGTTGACCCCGCGCGCGGCAGGCCGACGATCAGAATCGGGTCCGGGGCATCGACTCCATTGCCTGCGTTGGCTTCCAAAAACTCTTTGCTGAAAATCCCGATGATTTCGTTATGCCGCTGTTCCATTTCCAACGGGCTGTGTGCGACCAGTGGGCGTTGTTTTCGATTGCCTGTGTCGTAGTAATGCCAGGCTTTCTCGAATTCATCCTTGTCCTCGCAGGCTTTTCCAAGGGCAAAGCGGATGTGCACTTCTGAGACGTCTGTCAGTTTGCCGCTGTCCAGTTGCGCTTCCATCGCGACCACTTCTTCATCGTCAAACGAGAAGATTTTAAGATTCGCCATGCTCCAGTAGGATTCGCCAAAGTCGGGCTGTTTTTCGATAGCCGTCCGATAAGCTTCCAAAGCCGCTTTTTGCTTGCCAATTGTTTTCAATACATGTGCATAGCTCATTTGTATGCCTGGTGAGTTGGCACCGAGTTCAAAAGCTTTCCTGAAAGTCGCCACGCTTTTTTCCGGATAGCTGGCCAGTGCATAAGCATTAGCAAGTCCTGCCCAGAGGGCGCCGTTTTCCGGTTCCGTCCTGATCGCTGCCTGGTAAGCTTCGATTGCCTCAACGTGCTTGTTCATCTCAAGCAAAACGGGTCCAAGGGTCATCCATGCCGCGGTGTAGTCTGGTGCGACGCTGGTTGCCCGTCTGAGCCAGGCCTCTGCCTCTTCTGGATTGTTCTCGTCGCGAAAGTAGACCAGTGCCAGGTAACGCATTGCCGTTACGTTTTCCGGATTCTTTCTGAGCACGTCACGGAATGTTTTCATCGCCTCTTCTTTGCGGCCCGCTTTGAGATGATTGGCGCCGATTGCAACGATGCCGGCCTCCGGATCCTTTTCGAAGAACTCCTCGAATTGCTCGTCGGCGTCCTCGCCACGCCCGACAGCGGCCAGCGCCTGGCCCAGCTTCTTGTGAGCCAGCGGCAGTCTGGGTTCCAGTCTGATGGCTTTTTCAAATAAAGGAATAGCGTCATCGAAGCGCCGTTCCATCGCCATCACGCTGCCCAGGTCTTCATAGAGTTGCGGAAAATCAGGTTTTAAACTGATCGCGAGACGCAATTGTTCCTCGGCATCTCTTAGCCGATCCTGCTTCATGAGCGCATGTCCAAGAAGTCGCATGTGATCCGTACATGCCGGGTTCATCAGCAGATAGTCGCGGCAGGTTTCTTCAGCACGCAACGGCCGATTGTTCTTCATCGCCTGCAGGGCGGCGTTGATGCTCGAGTCTTTATTCATTTGTTATTTCAAGTAGTGATCAAACCACGCGACAACTCGCTGCAGGTAGTCCTGTTCGTATTCTTCCGGCCAACCGCCATGGTGAGCATCAGGATAGACCACCAGTTCGGCATCGATACCACGAACCTTCATTGCCTGGTACATCAGCTCAGCGTTCAGCACTGGCACGTTCCAGTCGATTCGGCCACCGAGGAAAATAGTGGGTGTTTCAATATTCCCGGCGCGCAGAAACGGCGACAGGCGATCGTATTTGTCGCGATTCTCCCAGGGCACCCCGAGTTCCCACACATACCATTGTTGATACATATCATGGCCGAAGTTTGCTTGAATCAGGCTGTGACCGGCGCCGGATGCGGCCGCCTTGAAGCGAGCAGTCTCGGTGATGACGACGTTGGTCAGGTAACCACCGTAGGAATAGCCCGTGACCGCAAGTTTCGCAGGGTCAGCAATGCCTTGATCAACAGCATAGTCAATCGATGCGATGACGTCGTCGTAGTCGGTAATTCCCCATGTCCGATAAATGGCGCGAATGAATTCTTCACCGAAACCACTTGATCCGCGAGGGTTCGGTTCAACCACCACATAACCGTTTGCAGCCAGATACTGCGCGCGGAAGTTGTACCCCCAGGCGAATTGGCCGACGGGGCCGCCGTGAAGATTGAGAATTGTCGGGTAGATTGTGCCGGCTTCGTAATCTGGCGGCGTTGTGATGAACGCTTCGATCATGGTGCCATCTTCACTGGCAAACGACACTTTTCTTTTGTTTCCGACAAGAATTTCTGCGAAGTATTCATTGTTCAGGTCGGTTAGTTTCGTTAGCGATCTGCCCTGAAGTCGGTGAACATCCGTTGTGCCGAATTGATCATTCATGTGTAACGCAAGAGTTGATGCGGGTCCAACATCGAAAGCAGTTACGTTGACGTTGCCTTCAAGAATTCTCTCTACCCTGCCGTCACTGACACGCACGCGAGAGAGATGTGTGCTGCCGGCATTGTCGAAATTGAAGTAAATCCACTTGCCATTTGCGGAAAATTCGAACGCGCTTATCCATCGATCAAGAGAAGCGGTCAGAATTCTTGGCGTGCCGCCTGTTGCAGGCACGATCGCGATGTGCGGCACACTGTATACGCCGTCTCCAGCGGTCAGCCAGGCGACCCGGTTGCCGTCCGGACTGAAAACCGGGGAGTACTTTGAGTTTTCATTGTCCGTGAGTTGCACCGGTTCGTTATTGTCCAGTGCAAGCAACCAGATGTCTGATCTGTAGCTGGCGTCCGGTTCATCTTCCCGGTTGCTGACAAAAACAATCGATTTTCCGTCCGGCGACCAGCTGGCGTCACCCTCTTCGTATTCTCCCGATGTGATTTGTGCCAGTGCCTCCGATTCGATGTCGTAGAGGTAGAGATGATTCGTGCTGCCCTCGGTGATATAGCCCAGTCCTGCGTCGCGTTTGAACTGCCGGCGGGTGACAACGATCGGTGGTGGCAGCGAGCTCTCATCCAGGGTTTCGGTACGCAGATCGTTGTCGCTGAAAGCAAGCAGAACCTGCGACTCGTCTGGCGACAGATTTGTCGACGACACACCCTGTTCCAAAGACGTCAATTGTGACGCCTCGCCGAAACCGTCAATAGGCAAGACCCAGAGTTGGCTCACGTCACCGCGGTCGGACAAGAAATATAGATTCTTGCTATCGGCTGACCAGCGAGGACTCCACGCGGATGATGATGAAGTACTAATTGCTTGCGGTTCGTCGTGAGCGTTGGAGGCGATGTAGATCGTGCCGTCCTCAGAAAATGCGATCAGTTCCCCATCCGGCGATATTGCCGGCCTACCCGGATAACGAATACTTTCTCTGTCGGAAAGCGTGGCGAGTCGCTTCGAATGTATTGAGTCATCCGTGTCGGCCGCTGCCGCAGGATTGAATGTTACTCCGATGAGTAAAACGGCCCAGGGCAGATAGCGGCAAGTGAAATTCATAAGCACAGTCATGGTTAGTACAGACGAATCATCAGTATAATACGTTGACCACACATTGAGAGTCCTAATGCACGACACAAGACCCATACGCGAGTTGATTGCCTGCCAGAAACCTGGCTGGTCGCTTGAGCAACGTTTTTACACCGACCCCGAGATTTACCAGCTCGAACTCGACCAGATCGTCATGCGCAACTGGGTGTTTGCAGGTCACCAGTCACAACTGGAAAATACAGGCGATTTTATGGTGTTTAAGCTGGCCAACGAGTCAGCAATCATCGTTCGCAGGCAGGACGGCAACATCAAGGCCTTTGCCAATGTATGTCGTCACAGGGGGTCGCTGGTTTGCCTGGAGAGCACTGGAAACACGCGCCGATTTGAGTGCCCTTATCACGCATGGGTCTACGATACAGACGGTAAGCTGGTCGGCGCACGCGACATGCCGGCAGATTTCAGGAAAGAAGATCACGGTTTGCATAGCGTTTCGCTGGAGGTTGTAAACGGCCTGATTTTCGTCTGTTTTTGCGATGATCCGCCGTCGCTGGAACATGCTAAAAGAGA
>QIHS01000312.1 GCA_003229095.1 Woeseia sp.
GTGGAAAATTTCTCTAATATTTTGTCATTATTAATATCACAATGGTTATCCACAGGCCTTTTTCGTGTAAAAACGGCCCCGACCGGCCGATCGGGGCCTCCATCCCTGGCACAAACAGACAGGCCCAGGCCCGATTTCGCCATCCATGGCACAAATCCGCCCGCTCTGATGCGCTCGCCGTTTGCCCGTGACCGGGTTGCGCATCCGCAAACTGGCGGTCTGCCTGTAGCACAGAGGGTGCCATGAGATACAACACTCGGAACAAGGCGTAAAACCATGTCAAATTCCCATTTTCCCGTCCTTCCGAGTAATATTTCCCAATGATTGCCCTTCTGCAACGTGTCAATGAGGCCAGCGTCACGGTGGCTGGCGAAACCACAGGCGTTATAGGCCGAGGGCTGCTGGTCTTTTTGGCCGTTCAGCCTGATGACGCGCAGGCGACGATCACGAGAATGGCGGAAAGAGTGCTGACTTATCGGGTATTTGCGGATCAAAACGACCGCATGAACCTGAGCCTGCTCGATGAGGGCCTGGAATTGCTGCTGGTGCCGCAATTTACGCTGGCGGCCGATACTCGCAAAGGCACGCGGGCAAGCTTTACGCGTGCGGCGGCGCCGGATAAGGCGATTGAGTATTTCGAACGATTTGTCGCGGAATGTGCCCAACGTCTTGCGGTTGTCGAAACGGGGGTTTTTGGTGCCGACATGCAGGTCTCCCTGGTCAATGACGGACCAGTCACCTTCTGGCTCGAGGCGTGATCTTGGTAGGGTTTTGTTGCGCTCAGGTCTGTATTATGAACATAATTCGCGCCCCGTCAGTCGGGGCTAATCGTTTGACACCGGGGCCTTGCCCCAGGAGATAGGAAAGATGTTCGCCAATGTCAGTATTTGGCAGTTGTTAATCGTGTTGGTGATTGTAATTGCCATCTTCGGTACCAAGCGCTTAAAGACGAAGTGCTGTCAAGGGGTTTCGCTCTGCAATGAGTGACGCAGACAAGGAAACCGCGGAACAGGAACAGCTTGGCGACAAGTCAAAAGATGCTAGTTTTGACAGCACGCCAGCGGAAGAGCCCAGCAAAGAAAATCGCGGCTAGCCCGGGAAGCGACGATGTCCGGTATCGGCTTTTGGGAGCTGACCATTCTTGCGCTCATCGGCCTGGTGGTACTGGGCCCGGAAAAATTGCCGCGCGTCGCCAACCAGATTGGTAACTGGCTCGGACAAGCTCGCCGCATGACACGCATGATGAAGCGGCAGTTGGAAGAAGAAATAGATTTCAGCGACAATCAGAGCATCAAACCTCCTACACCTGATCGCGAACCCTCAACAAAAGAAGACTATGCAGCACCTCGTGACGACGACAATTTTTCACCTGTGCATGCTGAGGACGACGTTGGCACCGGCGTTGACGAAGAAGACGAAGAAGATACAGTTGAGATAGAGAATCGCCAGGAAGTCGAGCCGGTCGTCGAACAAGAGACTGACAAGAATACGGCGTCGTGACTGACGAGAAAGAAGACGTCGCTGGTACCGATGACAGTGAAGAAGGCCTGGCCGAAGGCACATTGATCTCCCACTTGGTCGAGCTGCGTGGTCGGCTCTTGAAAGTCGCCGGTTCGGTCGTTGTTGTTTTCATCGCGCTGCTGCCCTGGTCGAGCGAGATTTTCGAATTGGTTGCGCGACCGCTTTTAGCCGTTCTGCCCGGGGCGAAGATGATCGCAACCCAGGTCGCATCACCGCTGCTCACACCGTTCAAGCTGACTTTTTATGTGGCGTTATTCGCCGCGATGCCTGTCGTGCTCTATCAAATCTGGGCCTTCGTCGCGCCGGGCCTGTATCGCAAGGAAAAACACTTTGCCATACCGCTGCTTGCCTCGAGCATTGTGTTGTTTTATCTCGGCATTGCTTTCGCATACTTCGTGGTGTTCCCGCTTATCTTCGGCTTTTTTACCGCGGTCGCACCCGCGCAGGTCGAAGTCCAGCCCGATATTGCACAGTTTCTGGATTTCGTCACGACGATCATCTTCGCGTTTGGCCTTGCATTCGAAGTGCCCATTGCAACCGTCCTGGTGGTCTGGACCGGCCTGACCACACCGAAAGCACTGGGGAAAGCACGACCATACGTTTTCCTCGGCGCTTTCATTCTCGGCATGTTCCTGACACCCCCTGACCTGATCAGCCAAACGCTGCTGGCCGTGCCAATCTATATTCTTTTCGAGTTGGGCATCCTGATGTCGAGGTTCTTCGTGAAGCGGAAAGAGGAGCCGGAAGAGGAACAAGAATAGCGCGGCTCCCACGACGACAAATGGTCAGGCTTCGATAAATTCTTCCCAGTCAGCTTGGTCCGGCTTGCCACTCAACAAGCTGACAATGACCAGTGTCGATACCGAAACGATCACTGCGGGAATAGCGATGTAGTCTGTGTCCATCGGGAATGTGATGCCCAAAAGCTGCAAGCCCTCCGCGCTGCCTTTGTAGATTGAATTGAGCACGGCAATCAAAATGACGGTCAGCATGCCCGATGCAATTGATGCAACGCCACCCGCGCGCGTTACCCGCTTCCAGAAAAATGCGGCAAGCAATGCGGGTGCCAGAGACGCACCGATCATCGTGTAAGACATCAGCGCCATCTCGAGAATCGTATCGAACTGGCTCATCATCAGGTAGGCAAGCACACCGATGCCGACGATGCAGCTTCGTTGCATCCAGATAATCTGTGACGGTGTTGCATTCTTATAAAAGAACGCCTGCAGAATATCGCGCGTCACATTCGTTGATGTCACCATTAGGAAAGTATTGCCGGTGGAGATAACGATGGCTGCGCCAGCAGCCAACAATAGCGAGCCGATGATGACTGGCAATTGTTCGAAACCGATACGAAGAATAATTTCTTCTGCCATCGCCCGATTGACGCTGCCATCTGCGAGGAAGAATCTTGGATCGTCGGCATAGATTGCAAAACCAACCAGTGCAATCAACATCATCAATGTCTCTACGACCACAACGCCGATGAACATTCCCATGACCGCTTTCTTCGCATTGCTGGCACTATCCGCCGAGGAGAACTTCTGGTACATGCTGCTCTCGCTCATCAGCAACAGGAACGTCGGCAGCGCAATGCCGACCACCCAGATAAAGTCGTGACCACCCATCATCGAAAGATGGTTCGGCTCGGTTTGCTGAATGGTCGTGATGACCGCGTCGATGCCACCGTGCCCGGCAATTGCGAATGGCAGCGTCACGATCATTGCGAGCAACATTAGGCAGCCGTTGAAGATGTCGATTGACACGATTGACACCATGCCCGCGAGTACCGTGAAACCAACGATGAGCAGTGCCGCCATCATCATGCCGGTCTCCGGCGATATGGAACCATCGGACAGAATAGCGATGAATCGGCCGCCGCCTTTGAACTGATATCCGGCAATGACCATGTAGGCAATGATGATTGTAATGGTGCCCAATACCTTCGCCAGCTGGCTGTATCGTTTTTCGAGCAAATCCGTCAGCGTATACTTCGCGATGCGCCGGACTCGCGCCGCAATCATGTATACGACCAGAATTCCCACCCATGCACCCGCCGAAAACCACAGTTCCGAAATGCCAGTCCGAAACGTCAGACCGGCGGTACCGAACAGGCTGCCGGAACCGATCCAGGTACAAACCAGCGTTGCGACCAACATATAGACCGGCACACGGCGCCCGGCGATCATGAAGTCATCTGCGGACTTGACCGAACGGCTTTTGTAGATGCTGATGCCCAGCAACAGCAGTACATAGGAGGAAACGACGACGATATAGGTCATTTTGATACTCTCAACTGGCGAACGCGGATTGTTGCCTGTTTGTTATAAATTCGACGATCTGGCGGGTGTGTGTGCACCGCAGCCGCAAAGGTACCACAAGCGTTACGGCATTCCGCACCTGTGCGCCATAGGCAAGGCCGCAGCATTTGGCTAATATGCGTTGTTCGTCGTCGGTGCTTGCAGGCGACAGAAGACGATAACAATAGAATAAGAACCGGAGAGGTCCATGAATTCACCGTCTGTCCCACCGCAACTTACGCTAAAGGCCATATTGCTCGGCATTGTCCTGTCGATGGTGCTCGCCGGTGCAAACGCCTACCTGGGCCTTTTTGCCGGGCTGACCGTATCGGCCTCGATTCCTGCCGCCGTCATTTCGATGGCACTCTTGCGCATGTTCAAAAACACCAACATTCTCGAGAACAATATTGTGCAGACGGCCGCCTCCGCCGGCGAATCTATCGCTGCCGGCGTCATCTTCACTCTCCCCGCATTGATTCTGCTGGGATACTGGGATGTCTTTGACTACTGGTGGGTCATGGCGATTGCCGGGCTCGGCGGCTTGCTCGGTGTGCTCTTCACTATTCCGCTGCGCCGCTCGCTGATTGTTGAACAACAACTGGCTTACCCGGAAGGCAAGGCAACGGCTGAGGTGCTGAAGGTCGGCGACGATCCTTCCGGCGGCGTGAAGTATCTGGCCATGGCAGCGCTGGCGGGTGCGGCCATCAAGTTCTGCGCAACCGGGCTGAAACTCTGGGCCGGCACCGCACAGATCGCGCGCTATTTCGGACAAGGGACGATTGGCTATGTCGGTATCAACCTGTCGCCGGCACTGATCAGTGTCGGCTTTATCGTTGGCCTGAATATTTCGGTGCTGGTATTTGCCGGCGGCGCCATCTCCTGGTATTTAGCGATACCAATTTTCTCTGCTTTCTTTCTCGACAGCAGCCCTGACCTTGCGGCGCTGCATGCGGCCGGCTCCTCTGCCGAAGATCTCGCATTTTCAATCTGGAACCAGCAGATTCGTTACCTTGGCGTCGGCGCGATGGTCGTTGGCGGTGTTTGGGCGCTGATCTCGATGCGCGGCTCTCTGGTCGATGGCGTGAAAAGCGGCCTGGCACAGTATCGCGCCGGCCCATCCGTCGTCACCAGCCACACCGACAAAGACCTGCCGATGAATTATGTGCTGATGGGTATCGCGCTGTTCGTCATTCCCATCTTCCTGCTCTACCAGAATATCGTTGCCAACTTCGGCGTCAGCATCTCAATGACGTTCATCATGGTGGTCGCCGGGTTCCTGTTTTCATCCGTTGCCGGTTACATGGCCGGCCTGGTCGGTTCGTCAAACAACCCGATCTCGGGCATGGTGTTGCTGGCCATGCTGGGTCCTGACGCGTCCATCGGGCCGCCAGCCGCCATCATGATCGGCGGTGTTGTCTGTTGTGCCGCGGCCATTGCCGGCGACAATATGCAGGACCTGAAGGCCGGCTACATCGTCGGCGCGACGCCCTGGAAACAACAGGTTATGCAGGGTGTCGGCGTCGTATCCGCCGTGCTGGTGATGGCACCCATTCTCAACCTGCTGCTCAAAGCTTACGGCATTGGTGTTCCTACACTCGAGCATCCTGACCCGTTATTAGCGCCACAGGCGACGCTGATGGCATCTGTTGCCGAGGGCGTTTTCGTGGGCGGCCTGCCGTGGACGATGATCATTATCGGTGGCGCAATCGGCGTCCTGGTGATCATCGCCGATGAGGTTTTGAAAGCAAAAGGATCGTCATTTCGTGCGCCGGTGCTGGCGGTTGCCGTGGGTATTTACCTGCCACTTGAACTGTCATCCGCAATTCTCGTTGGCGGCCTGATTGCTCACTTCGCCGCGAAATATCATGCGAAGCGCGGCCAGGATGGCAAAAAGAGCATGCGTCACGGTATGTTGTTTGCAGCAGGACTGATCACAGGTGAGGCGCTCGTTGGCATCGCAATGGCGATACCGATCGTGCTTACAGAGGACGGTGACGTTTTCGCGTTAAGTGAGTCAATGCAGTTCGGTGGCAGCCTCGGCATGGTGGTGATTGCTGCGGTGTGTTTCTGGATGTATCGGGTCGCCGCCGCGAAATCGTCCTGACGCCTGGTTACGATTTTGGTTGACGAACTAAAGCGGATGATCCTCGATTGACAGTTGACTACGAGAAGCTCGGCGCGTTCTATCTCGGTAAGAGACATGACGCGGACACGGACAAGATCACGGACGATCTTGTGCTCTACGATTCCAGGGACCTGACGACGCATGCCGTGATTATCGGCATGACCGGCTCTGGCAAAACCGGGCTCGGTATCGGCATTCTGGAAGAGGCGGCAATGGATAACGTGCCGGTAATTGCCATCGATCCCAAAGGGGATCTTGGCAACCTGATGCTGACTTTTCCGGATTTCAAGGCATCCAGTTTCAGGCCATGGATCAACACCCGAGCGGCAAGTGACAACGGCCAGTCGCCGGATGAATTCGCACAGAAACAGGCGACTTTGTGGAAGAACGGCCTTGCCGGATGGGGCCAGGATAGTGCACGCATCGCCGCGTTTCGCGACAAAACCGACGTATCTATCTATACACCCGGCAGCAACGCCGGGAAGCCTGTCTCTGTTCTGCGGTCATTTAGCGCGCCGGCTGCCGCGCTGCTTGAAGACAGCGATCTCTATCGTGAACGTGTTCAGGCAACCGCAACCAGCATTCTTTCGCTACTCGGCATTGA
The DNA here is from genome assembly GCA_003229095.1 of Woeseia sp. Classification (GTDB taxonomy): domain Bacteria; phylum Pseudomonadota; class Gammaproteobacteria; order Steroidobacterales; family Woeseiaceae; genus SZUA-117. The sequence continues at coordinate 6,551 of QIHS01000312.1, forward strand.
CGCAGACCCTATTTCCAGCCGTGAACATATTCTCGTCTCACTGATTCTCGACCATGCCTGGCAGGACGGTATCGATCTCGATATCGCGTCACTGATCGCGGCCATACAATCGCCTCCCGTAGCGAAAATCGGCGTTATGGACATCGAGTCGTTTTATCCGCCGAAGGATCGCTTCGGCCTCGCGATGCGGCTGAACAATCTGCTCGCCGCGCCAGGATTTGGCGTGTGGATGGAGGGCGAGGCACTCGACACCGGCCGGCTGCTTTACACCGAGTCAGGTAAACCGCGTATTTCGATCATGTCGATCGCTCATCTCGACGACAAACAACGCATGTTCTTTGTGACGATGTTGTTAAACGACCTGATCGCCTGGATGCGCTCGCAGCAAGGTACGTCCAGCCTGCGGGCGATTCTCTACATGGACGAAATTTTTGGCTATATGCCGCCGGTTGCGAATCCGCCGACAAAACGTCTGCTGCTGACTTTGTTGAAGCAGGCGCGAGCGTACGGGCTTGGCCTGGTGCTTGCCACGCAGAATCCCGTTGATCTCGATTACAAAGGCCTGTCGAATACCGGCACCTGGTTCATCGGCCGCCTGCAGACCGAGCGCGACAAAGCGCGAGTGATGGAAGGCCTGGAAGGCGCCAGTCAGGCCGGCGGTTTCGACCGGAAAAAGATGGAACGGACGCTTGCGGGCCTCGGCAAGAGGCGCTTCTTGTTACACAATGTGCACGAAAACGCGGCGGTCGTTTTTGCGACGCGTTGGGTAATGTCCTACCTCGCGGGCCCATTGACCCGCGACCAGATCAAGACCCTGATGTCGGGCAGAAAAACGCCTCCTGCCGAAGAAGCGCAAGCCGTGGCGCCCGATTCAGCGCAACAGGTCGGCGATGCACCGTTACTGCCACCGGGCATCAATCAATTGTTCTTGGCGAGCTCTGGCGATGGCTTGCAATACCATCCACGACTGGTCGCCGCCGCTGATATGACTTTCAGTAATGCGCGTTACGATGTTAACGATCGCAGAGAAAAAATATTTGTCGTTGAGTTCGAGGACGGCCCGGTTGCTATCGATTGGGATAATGCAGAAGCGATGGACCTGGTCACACATGAGCTGGTCGACGATGGCGAGATCGGGGCGAACTATGCAGACTGCCCTGCGATTGCTGCTGAAGCGAAGAAGTACAGTGGCTGGCAACGCGATTTCAAACGCTGGGTTCGACAGAATGAGATCATCACACTGTACCGCAGCAAGAAATACCGGTTGACTTCCGAGGTCAGCGAAACGGAAGGCGATTTTCGCGTTCGGTTGCAACAACTCGCAAACGAAAAACGCGATCTGGCGGTTGGCAAGCTCCGAAAACGCTACAACGCGAAGGCAACGACGCTCGAAAATCGCCTGCTTCGTGCACAACAAGCAATTGAACGCGAGCAACAACAATCCAGCAGAAAGAAAATGGATACGGCAATTTCATTCGGCACCGCAATTCTCGGCGCGGTGCTTGGCCGCAAGCGACTGACGAGTGCATCCGCGAGTAGGGTCGGCACGGCAATTCGCACGGCTGCCAGTGCACGCAAAGAAGCGGGAGATGTCGCACGCGCGAAGGTGACCGCAAAGAAAGTCCGGGCCGATCTCGCCAAACTCGGAACGGTATTGCAGGCAGACGTAGACGCGCTCGACAGTTCATTCGATGCGCAGGCCGAAGACCTTAACGAAGTGCTGGTGAAAGCGAAGGCGACCGACATTCACGTACCACTGGTCGGGTTGTTATGGATGCCCTACCGGGACAGCGGCAATGGTCGCCTCGAGAAAGCCTGGTAAAATAGCGGGTCTGGCATGTCCCCTGATTATCGATTCCCTGAACGGCTTTACAATTCAGGCGCCGGCAACTCGGGAACGGAGAGGCTGTGCAGAAATGTCTGCATGCCTTCAACATAGACGCGCTTGTCACGGAGAAACGCATCGTTGTGGGAGCCGCGAAGCGCTAAAAATGTTCGCGGCTCGTTCGCGGCGGCAAAAATGCTTTCGCCGTGATGAAAAGGAATGATCTCGTCGTCGCGACTGTGAATCACCAGCAACGGCGAGTGAACATCTCGAACGTAGTCGCGCGTTGCATGACTAAAGCGGCTCAGTTGGCGGACCGGCAACCACGGATACAGGTCTGCGGCCACATCGGGCACCGATGTAAATGACGATTCAACCACAAGCGCGCGTGGCTGATGTTGTGTAGCCAGCCATGAGGCAACCGAACCGCCCAGCGAGCGGCCAAAAATGATGATGTCGTTTGCGGCATAAGCTCGATCTTCGGTGAGGTGGCGCCATGCGGCCTCGGCGTCCTGGTAGAGACCTTTTTCGCTGCTGTTTCCGCCGCTCTGACCGAAGCCACGATAGTCGATAATCAGAACGGACAGACCCAGGTCGTGGAATTGCCGTATCGATTCCAGGCGATGCGATATGTTGCCGGCATTGCCATGAAAGAACAGCAGCACCTGCGAAGAGCGACCGCCAACGAACCACCCATGCAACACGATGCCATCGGCCGTTTCGATGGAGATATCCTCGTATTCCATACCCGCATCAATCGGTGCGGCATTTAGCGTTCGCCCCGGCGTGTTCGGCAGGTACAGCATGCGGCCTTGCAGGAAGTAGACAGCGACGACGAGTAGTCCGTAACCAGCCAGTACGAGAAGAATGAATTTCAGCATGGCGTACACCTTTGCCGCGTTGCTGCTATACGGCCTGTTTTTTTAGTGCTGATTGCCGTTTTCTAATCCTGGCCGCGGGCTTGGGTGACAGCATGAATATGATCAACTCCCGAACTGATCGCCTTAACATTTGTGAAGCCCAGTCGCATAAGCTGCTCGGCGGCGAAAACGGCTCGCGTTCCACTGGCACAATGAATACAGATTGGTGCCAGCGGGTCCTGTGTCAGCTCCATGATTTTCGATTCCAGCACGCCACGGGGAATGTTGATTGAACCTTTGATCGTTATTGCGGCAAATTCCGCGGGCTCCCGGCAGTCCACCATGATGACGCTCTCGATTTCCAGCGCTTGCTCGATTGAGATCCGATCGACCCCGTTAGCCGCCTCGGCCAAGAGTTCCTGTACTGACTTAAGCATTATTTCTCCCTGGTATTAATGCGAACACTGCTGCCATTATCTCAACAATCCGCAAGTTTCTCTTAGGCTGTTAAGAAAGCCAGCCCTGGCAGGCGAACTTATTGTCCTAAACAGGCACCTGCATAGGCCAGCTTCACTTCCGCGTTTTCCAACTGGCAGTCGTTTTCATATGTCACGCCGTTCAGCCCGCAGACCGGTTGGTAATAGCGCGGGCAATTCCTGCCCTGCGCTTCACACAACCCGGCATGCATGATGCGTTCGCCAGCACGCTCTGCCATACAGGCGTTGCCATAGGTCCGTTCATCGGCACCGCAAACCGGCACGTACATCTTCGGGCATGCGCGCGTATTGCAGGCACCTTCGGTCACGATTTCTACGTTCCGGGCCTGCGCCTCGCAGGCATTATCGAAGGTGGTGCCTTCCGGTCCACAAACCGGCATGTAAACCTGCGGACAGTTATCGACGTCGCAGATTCCTGCACGCTGTACCGGAATGCGTGCCGCCGTGGCTTCGCAACGGTTGCGATAAGTTCTCGCATCAACACCACAAACAGGATCGTAGTCCGCCGGGCAGCCGGTTCCGGAGCAGGCGCCAAGGTTGTCGATCTCAATGCCCGCCGCACTCGCGTAACAAACGTTGCTGTAAGTATTGCCATCCACGCCACACACCGGCTCGAAATCATCCGGACAAGTCTCAATATCCGTCGGACAAGCGCCGGCGGTCACTTCCTCCAACCCATCTGCCGCAGCGAGGCACTCATTGCCATAAGTATTCCCATCGCTGCCGCAAACGGGTGCGTAAATCTCCGGACAGAATTCACCACTCAGAACTTCAGGCTGGTCCTGTGTGTCTGACAAGCACTCCCCTCGGCTTGCAACGTTCGCACCGGCTGCACCGGCCATACAGTCGTTGCTGTAGGTGCGGCCGTCGTCACCGCAAACCGGGTCGTATTGCATCGTGCAGGCGACTGCTTCAGTGCGGGCAGACGGCGCATCCTGCGACCATCCGTCACTGGCAACCAGCAACAGGAGCAGACAAGAAAGCAGAAGACTGAAGTTGTTCTTGAATTTGTTCATAGCAAATATTCTTTGGTTAGCTGACCCGGGCCAGGCCTTAGATAGCAATTGTCACTGCACGTTCATTTTGCTGCAGTCGCCGAGCCCCAGTAATTATAGCTAAGGACCTGAAGGCCTGGAATATACATGCGCTCGTCGGTCTTGATGTTAAACCCTCCACGTGCCAGCAAGGTTGGAATGTCACGATTCATATTGCAGCCCCCCGCGATTTTTTTCCACGGAGAATTGAGGCGATTTTGCCAGCGAACCACTTTGTGGTCCGGCGCCAGACCATGCTCGCAATATAGTAGCCGCCCGTCAGGCTTCAATACGCGCCGCATTCCTTCAAGCGCCACGTCCGTGTCTGCAATGGTGCATAACGAATAGGTAACCAATACAGTATCCACGCTGTTCGATTCAAGGGGTATTTCTTCTCCCGGCAAGTCAATAAACTCGATGTCGAGTGTTGTCGCCTCCACCATTGGGACAGCTTTGGCGCGCATTCCCGCAGAGGGCTCAAGGGCCCAGATTCTGCTGACATTCGCTGCATCATAGAATGGCACATTCAGACCGCTTCCGAAGCCTATTTCCAGCACCTCACCTTTTGCCAGCGGAACAATCTTCTGCCGCTGCTTTTGCGTCGGGCTGGTCGAACAAGCCATGTTGATCATATGCGGCAGGATGCGCTCATCATAGAAACCCATTATCTTGCTCCGCCGTCGGAGACCCGTTGTGCGTTTCTCGATTCAACAAGTTCGCTGATGCTGACCAATTCAAAACCATCATCGTGCAATCGTGGCAGCGCATCTTCGAGGAATTCCAGCGTGGCGATGCGCGGGTGACCGATAGCCACCGCATAACCCTGCTTTCGGGCAAGGTTTTTGAGCCGCGTAAATTCGCGCGCAACCGTCTCGGGCGAATCGTCGGGATCAAGAAAAACATGCCGCCTGACCGCGGGAACGCCGGCTTCGAGCGCGATACGAAGCGCTACGCTTTGTGCCGTCGTATAGCTGTCTACAAAGAAAAGATCGCCGCGATCACCAATTTCCTGCATCAGCCAGGCCATGTGGCCCGGATGCCGGGTCAGCAGGCTGCCGCGATGACTGTTTACGCCAATGACGTGCGGCACTGACGCCAGGCTGTTTGCGAATGCCTGGGAAAATTGCTGCTGACTCATGTCGAGCAGCATGCTTCCCGGTGCCGATGCCGCGTGATCAGATTGTGCCTGCAGTGGTAGATGCAGCAATACCTCTTTGCCCGCAGCGTATGCTTTTTCCGCAAGGTAAGTAGCGCGTGGCGTGCCGGGCAGGATCGCGAATGCAATTGGACCGTCGAGGCGAATGGCGCGTTCCCCGGCGGCTTTTTTGTAGCCCAGGTCATCAATGATGATTGCAATGCGTGGCATCTGTGCCTCCGCCAACGCGGGTTGCGTGAACAAAGAGGTCGCCAGAAAAATCGCCGCAAACAGTCCAGGTGTCAGTCGAGTCATGCCGAAAACTATCTCACGTTTGCCGTCAGCGCCGGGCTAATTTTCCTGCGTAGCCTGCGATTGCAGGATGCGCTGATTGCGAATCAACTCCAGGGCCTCAAGCAGTTGTGCATCACCCTCTCGGTCCAGCATCGAGTCGATGCCCTGATTCGGCTGTTGCGCGCTGCTTTCGACAAGAATATCCGGCTGTACACCGCTGCCATGAATCGAATCTCCGGAAGGTGTGAAATAGTGCGATGTGGTCAGCTTGATTGCCCTGCCTTTGGACAATGGCATCACAGTTTGCACAAGGCCTTTGCCGAAAGTTTTTGTGCCGATGATTGTCGCGCGGTGATGATCCTGCAATGCGCCGGCAACAATTTCAGAAGCGGACGCTGAGCCCCGATTGACAAGTACCGCGATGGCTGCTCCCTCAAGAATGTCACCGTCTTGGGCCTTGCGTGTGAAACGCGACTCCGGCGTGCGCCCCTTTGCAGAAACGATGATGCCTTCCTCCAGAAACAGGTCCGAGGTGTCGACCGCGGCATCGAGCATGCCGCCAGGGTTGTTGCGCAGATCCAGAATCATGCCAGTCAATCTATCTCCGGGCATTGCCCGAATTTCATCAATCATTTCATCGATTGCACGACTGACTTCGTCTGCTGTGGTGTCGTTGAACTGACTCACACGAAGGTAGGCAATCGTTTGATCGA
>QIHS01000207.1 GCA_003229095.1 Woeseia sp.
CTCTGTTTGTCGACAAAACTCGACTCATCGAAGGACTTCGGATCGACCAACGTCGATTCGATGTTGGTGAATATCTTGAATTCATCCGCACAGCGCACGTCGTAGCCGTAGCTGGACGTGCCATAGGAGACGATGCGTTCGCCGTCGCGCTCGCGTACCTGACGCGGTTCGAACGGCTCAATCATGCCGTGTTTTTCGGCCATCATACGAATCCAGCGGTCGGCCTTTATGCTCATTACAAACCTGCCCGGTGAATGCTTGCCCTGTTAGGGGTCCCGATGGTCATCCCGATAGTCACCCCGTTTCCTCAACAACGATTTTCGGGAATCGCGCACTGTAGTCTTTGCCCTGCATCGCCAGGCGAGCCGCCATCCTGCGCGCAGTTTGGCGGTAGGCAATCGCGGGTGCAGCCTCCGGCTCGGCAGCGACGCTTGGCAGGCCGCCATCTGTTTGTTGCCTGATACGTACGTCCAGCGGCAACTGGCCCAACAAATCGATATCGAAGTCTGTTGCCATTTGCTGGCCACCGCCACTGCCAAAAATCGACTCTTCGTGGCCACAGCTTGTGCAAACGTGCGTGCTCATATTTTCGATCACACCGAGAACAGGCACGGATACTTTGCGAAACATCTGCAACCCTTTTCTGGCATCCAGCAGAGCAATATCCTGCGGCGTCGTCACAATGACCGCGCCGCTGACCGGCACTTGCTGGGACAACGTCAGGGCGATGTCACCCGTACCGGGCGGCATGTCGACCATGAGGTAGTCCAGGTCGGACCAGCGGGTCTGCTGCAACAGCTGATTAAGCGCTTGCGTCACCATCGGCCCACGCCAGATCATCGGTTGGTCTGGATCGATCAGGAAGCCGATCGACATGACCTGTAAACCGTGTGCCTGCGGGGGAATCATCAAATTGCCGTCTTCGCTGGTCGGCCGCTCGCCGGTAGCGCCCAGCATCGCGGGAATGCTGGGGCCGTATATATCGGCGTCGAGCACACCTACCCTGGCACCGTCCGCGGCAAGCGCCAATGCGAGATTAACTGTTGTGGTCGATTTGCCGACACCGCCCTTGCCGGATGCAACAGCGATGAGATTGCGGACGTTTGCCAGCGGCTTCAGATTCCGCTGCACACCATGGGCGGTAATCTTGCTGGAAATATCGACCGTGCTGGTCTTGGTTTGATGCTGGTCCATGAACATCTGGCGAATTTCTTGCTCTACTTCTTCCGCAATCCCCGCGGCGGGCAGGCCGAATACGACCTGGACGGTCGCAACGCCATCAGCAAGGCTCACAGTGGCTCGGCCAACATCGCCAAGTTCACGCCCCAAAGCGGGTACAAACATCGATTGGAGCGTTTTCAGGAGCTGGGTTTCGGTCGGGACAGTCACATTTCACCGCGTAATTTCAGGTTAAGCCGGCAGGCAGCACTTCGATCATTGAAGTCACGGACGGTATTGTAACCGCAGTTGATCCCCACAGATGCAAGGGATTGCGGGGGATTGCAGATTTCTGACTATCAATAGATCATTCCTGGTTCACATTTTGGCCCGGAGGCGATGTGGCATAATGTGGCATTGGGTACATACGGATTCGTTTGTGGATTTGCCATAAGGTGTCTGCATTCGTCGGATTGTCTGACAAAAAGTGATATCAGTTGCGATGGTGCTGGAAAGTAAGAATCAGGTCACGGTATGCGCAGGAAAGCATTTAGCCTGCAACGCTTGCATGCATCTGCCGTCTACACTTCAGGACCAGACGCCAGCTGACCTGCTAACAGTAATCGGCGGCGGTTGCTAATGTTTCTGGGGGGATTTCGGGCGGACCAGTTAATCGGCCAATTGACGAGCGAAACCGATATTGATTCACGATCTGCGCAAAAGATGATTGAGCGCCTGAAAAACTTAGGACCCAAAGTGATACCGAAGGTGATCGATGCCCTCGCGATGAGCGACAAAAGCCATACGATGGTTTTTGTAGACATTCTCGCAAGTTACGTCAGTGACAAGACACTCAAATACTACAAGGAAGGTCTGGCGGATGGCGCAGAGAGAGTCGTGTCAGGCACGGCATGGGCCTTGGCCAGCGGCCACAATTTTAACGCCAATACCCTGATCGACTTCTTCGATGATAAAGAAGTCTCAAAACCAGCGCTTATCGATGTCCTGAAAGTGCACAAATCCAGTCTCAATGTTCACGACCTGATGCAGCGAGCTTACGAAATGGAGCCAAATGAAAAAGCGGCTTTGTTTGGCATTATCGAGGACATCATTACGCCTGAAATGGTCCCGGAACTAATCAATCGCATGGACGGCAAGGATGCGACGATCAAGATTCACCTGATGAGTCTCTTGTCCAGATTCGAAAGAGACGATATTAATCGCGCTCTGGAAAATCAGCTCCGTGATACCAATAAACTGGTCCGGGGTGCGGCGCTAACATCTCTTGGTCAGCGAAAAGGAATGATACGCATTGAAAAAGTTGCGCATTTGTTACAAGACCCCGATCTCGGGGTGCAGGGGAAAGCCGTTGACGTAATGGTCAAGATCAATCACCCGGAAACGATCCGGTTTCTTGTGCCGGCAATGAAAGATGAGTCGGAATACACCCGGCGATCAGCAGTTGAAGTGCTTAATGAGCTTTGTGATCCGAATTCGATCAAGGATTTGTTGCAGGCGATCAAGGACGATGACTGGTGGGTGCGCGCCCGGGCTGGAGACGCATTGGCAGAAATCGGTGGTCCCAAGGTGGTTAGTTCGGTGCTTGAACTTATTAAGGACAAAGACGAGGACATCCGCCGTACTGCAATCGAGATCCTGAACGCAACGAAGGACAGCAACGCCGTTGACTCGCTGCTCAAGGCAACGGATGACAGCGACTGGTGGGTTCGAGAACGTGCTGTCGATGCACTAGCGCAAATCGGGGACACCAAAGTACTGCCAAAACTGATCAAAATGCTTGGCGAGAACCCGAAATCAGACACCGTTATCGTCCGTGCAATCGGCAAACTGGGTAATGCAGCTGTCATTTCCAAACTTCTGCCTATGCTGAACCGGCCGGAACGAGAAGTTCAGGTTGAGGCGATCAAAGCTATTTCTCATCTTGCAGATGAGGAGCACGCTGATACGGTTCGGAGTGTGCTGCAAGAGATCAAGAAGTCGGAAGACAAAACGATCATCAATAGTGCTGACATCGCGATCAAGGAGATCGACGCTAAATATTCCGACAGCGTTCGGGCGGAGAATGTCCGTGCCGAAAAAATGTCTGAGCACACCAAAACGCTATTGCTCGATAACGCAGAACTCGACAAACTTATCTCAGCGCACAAAGAGCAAACTGCAGAAGTGTCCGCCATTGAAGGCCCCCAGGTTCTCGATATTTCGAAACTGGAGCCCGGCGCGGTCATTGATGGCCGCTATAAATTTATCAAGCAAATTGGCAAAGGTGCCTTCGGCACAGTGTTGCTGATGCAGGACAACGTGGTTGACGAACAGCTTATTCTGAAATTCCTCAACCCGAATGTCTCGTCGGATGAAGAGATGATGAAGCGCTTTGTCCATGAGTTGAGATACTCCCGAATGATTACGCACAAGAACGTCATTCGCATCTATGATTTTCTGCACTTGCAGGGCGCATATGCAATATCAATGGAGTATTTCCCCTCGCACACGCTCAGCGGTGAAATCCCTGATAAAAAGCCGATGGCGTTCTCCAAAGCAAAAAAGTTCTCGATGGATATGGCGACGGGTATGTCGGTCGCCCACCAGGCGGGCGTCATTCACCGCGACCTGAAGCCGGCAAATATTCTTGTCAATGAGTCCGGTCTGCTGAAGATTGTGGATTTCGGCGTCGCTGCTGCTGCAAGCAGTGGTGACACCCAATTAACCAAGACCGGCTACGTCATCGGTTCGCCGAAGTATATGGCGCCAGAGCAAATTCTCGGCAAGAAGGTCAATGAGGCAGCAGATATTTACAGCATCGGCGTCATCATGTACGAGATGGTGACTGGAATTCCGCCATATAGCCGTGGCGATCATATGTCGGTTATGTACCAGCATGTGCAGGGCAAGGCCAAGCTTTGCCAGGAAGTGAACCCGGAAGTGCCTGACGACTACGCAGCCCTCATTGCCAAAGCCATGTCTGTCGATAAGAGCAAGCGACACCAGACGATGGACGAGCTAATGGACGCACTTACCGAAATCAATGTTTAGCCTGCCCACGTAGCCCGGAATGTATGCCAGTGGACTGGCGCGAGCACGCGATTGCGCCTACGATACCTCCGAATCTATGACTTCCCGGCCAAATTAGCCTCAATATTCCTGGACTGCCATGCCACGCATTGACTCGTTTTTGAAATTGGGCCTTGCCCAGGGTTGCTCCGATGTTCACCTTGCGGTCGGCATTCCGCCAATGCTGCGGATGAACGGCGACCTGATGCCGATCAAATTTCGGGAGCTCGCGGACACTGAATTAGAAAGCTATGTTATGGAAATCCTGAGTGACTCTCAAAAAGAAACCTTTTACCAGGGCAAAGACCTGGATTTTTCCTATGTTGCAGAAGAGGGCGCCCGATTTCGAGTCAATCTTTTTCACAAGGACACCGGTGTTGGCGCAGTATTTCGGTTTATTCCCAATGAAGTTCCAACACTGGACAAACTGGACGTGCCCGATATCCTGACCACATTTTGCGACTACCATCAGGGCATGGTATTGGTCACCGGATCGACCGGCACGGGTAAATCGACCACACTGGCGGCAATGATTGATCACCTGAACACCACCCGCAGCCTGAACATCATCAGTCTGGAAGACCCGATCGAATTCGTTCACCCAAGCAAAAAAAGCCAGATTATTCAGCGTGAACTGGGCACTCATCTGACAAGTTTTGCCGACGGCGTCAGGTCTGCAATGCGCGAGGATCCAGACGTTATTCTGGTCGGTGAACTTCGTGACGCCGAGACCATATCGATGGCGATGACTGCGGCAGAAACCGGTCATCTCGTTCTGGGTACATTACATACGACCGGAGCGGTTAAGACAATTGACCGCGTAATCGATGCTTTGCCAGGTGATTTGCGCGAGCAAACCAAGAGTTTCCTGTCTCAAAGTCTCAAAGCAGTCGTAACGCAGGTTCTTGTGAAGACACCAGATGGCCGGGGCCGTAGGGCGGTCATGGAGATCCTGATTAACAATCGGGCGATTTCGAAGCTCATCATGACCGACCAATCACACCAGATCCCCTCCCAGATACAAATGGGTCGGGATGTCGGTATGCAAACGATGGATCAGTCACTGCTCGCAGCAATCGAAGCCAGCGAAATAGATCCGGACGACGCTTATCTCTATGCTCAGGACAAGAAACGCTTCCAGCGATTTGTCACCGACTCCGGCGTCTTGCCAGTCATTGCCGGAAGCACAATGGCGCGTTCCCGGGACATGCAGTGAACAAAATCGATCTGTTCCTGCAGGACGCGCTGGCGAAAGACAGCTCGGACCTGCACTTTATATCCGGCAATCCGCCAAGAGTGCGAGTGCACGGAACATTGGCTTTGCTTAACGAAGAAACGCTCACAATCGATTTTGTCAAAGAGGCTCTTTACGAAATCATGAGTGGAACCATTCAGCGTGATTTCGAACAGAACGATGCGGTCGACTTTGCCTATAATATTCCGGATGTTTCGCGTTTTCGCGTCAACGTCATGCGTCATCTGAACGGTATCGGTGCTGTGATGCGGGCAATCCCGTCGAAGGCGCTCACACTTGACGAACTGGGTATGCCCGATGCGGTTCGCAACATGTGCAAGCAGACTCAGGGCATGATTCTGGTGACTGGAAAAACGGGGTCCGGAAAATCGACAACACTTGCGGCCATGATTGATGAAATAAATACCCGCATAAAAGGACATATCCTGACGGTCGAGGACCCGATCGAATTTGTTCACAAACGCAAGGGCTGCCTTATCAGCCAGCGAGAGGTCGGCCTGCACACAGACAATTTCGCCAGCGCTCTGCGTTCATCGCTACGTGAGGACCCTGACGTCATTCTGGTTGGCGAGCTTCGCGACCTGGAAACGATCTCGGCTGCGGTCACGGCGGCAGAGATGGGCATCCTCGTTATGGGCACACTTCATACCAACGGCGCAGGCCAGACGGTTGATCGCATCATAAATACTTTTCCGGCCGACAAACAAAGTCATATTCGCACGATGTTGTCGACCTCGCTCAGAGGGGTCATCTCGCAGCAGCTGCTGCCAACGGAAGACAAACCTGGCAGGATCGCAGCGCTGGAGATCATGGTTAATACGTCGGCCGTTGCGAACCTGATTCGACAGGGAAAACTGGATCAGATTGAGACCGCAATGCAAAGCGGTGGAGCTGTCGGCATGCAGACGATGGACTCCGCGATCATGAAGCTGGTTGAAGGTGGGCGCGTGAGCCCGTTAAACGCCTATCATCAGGCGAATAATAAGGAAAAATTCAGAAGTCTTATTAAAGAAGAAGAAGCTGATCCCGAATAGCCCCTGCCAAACGGCCCAATTCCTTTAAGTCGAAGTCATGTTCGCTCGGACTAGCTGTCGCCATTGAGATACCTCATTTATTACCCCCGATTTTATGCAACGTGCCATAATGCGCCGCGTTCTTCAGTAATGGTTTGCGACCGCAGAATATGAGCCCAATCGTTCGAAAAATAATGGTGTCCAGCGCACTGCCCTATGCCAATGGATTTATCCATATGGGCCACCTGGTGGAGTACATCCAGTCGGATATCTGGGCGCGCTTTCAAAAACAGCGTGGCCATCAGTGCACCTATGTTTGTGCGGCCGATGCGCACGGCACGCCCATCATGATCAAGGCCCGCGAGGAAGGCATAACCGCGGAAGAACTCGTCACCCGGGTCGCGAAGGAGCAACACGATGACCTGAAAGCGTTTGACGTTGCCTTCGATAATTTCCACACCACACATTCCGAAGAAAGTGAACAACTCGTTTGCCGTATTTACGAAGCACTGCGTAAAGCGGATTACATTTATACGAAAACCATTGAACAGGCATTCGATGAACGCGAGCAGATGTTTCTGCCCGACCGCTTCGTCAGGGGAAGCTGCCCTCGCTGCAAAGAGCCGGATCAATATGGCGATGCATGTGAAAATTGTGGTGCAACCTATACGCCAAACGATCTGATCGATCCGGTGTCCATTTTGTCGGACAGCATGCCGGTCTGGAAGGAATCGGAGCATTATTTCTTCAAACTCAGTGCCTTTGAAGACCGCCTGCGCCAGTGGATTTCGTCCACATCACTTCACCGGAACATAGCCAGAAAACTGGAAGAGTGGTTTGAATCCGGCCTGCGCGACTGGGACATCTCCCGCGATGCGCCCTATTTCGGCATCAGGATCCCCGGCACCGATGATAAGTATTTCTATGTCTGGCTGGACGCACCCATCGGATACCTTGCGAGCTTCCTGCACTATTGCGAGCAGCACAAAGAAATCGATTTCGAAGAATACTGGCGCGCGGGAAGCGATACTGAGGTCTACCACTTTATCGGCAAGGACATCGTCTATTTCCACACGCTGTTCTGGCCTGCCGTACTAGAGGGCGCAGGATTTCGCACACCCAGCAGCGTGTTTGCCCACGGCTTCCTGACGGTGAATGGCAA
>QIHS01000107.1 GCA_003229095.1 Woeseia sp.
CCGGCCCGTGAATTCTGCCAAGGACAGCGAGCATGTCTGCGTTGAAACTTTGCGCGCCAATGGACAACCGGCTCACACCGGCCTGCCGGTAGTCGATCAGGCGACCGCTTTCGAGTGTTCCGGGATTGGCCTCCATGGTGATTTCACAGTCTTCGCTCAGAACAAGGTTTTCCCGACACGATGCCAGCAGCGCAGAAATTTCATCTGGTGAAAACAGGCTTGGCGTGCCGCCGCCAAGGAAAACGCTCTCTACCTTTCGCTTGCCAACTCTCGACGCCTCGATACGCAGATCATTCTGCAATGCCGAGACGTAGCGATCGCGTGGCGGATTGGCAGCCGCCGTGTGCGAGTTGAAATCGCAATACGGACACTTGCGCACACACCATGGCAAATGAATATAGAGCGACAATGGTGGTACTGGTCGTGACATGAATTAGTAAACTCTCGCTGCGTGGGAAAGTTATCCAGCCATACCCAGAAACTGTTGCCGCAACTCCCGGAAGGCCTGACCGCGATGGCTTATTGTATTCTTTTCCTCGCGACTCATTTCTGCGCCCGTCTTGTTGCTTTCGAGGTCGAGAAAGATCGGATCGTAGCCAAAACCTCCGTCACCCCTGCGCGCCCGCAAGAGCTGACCTCGCCACACTGATTCGACAACGATGGGTGGCCTGTCGTCTTCTGCAAATACCAACACCGCTGCGCAATGAAACCCGCAACCGCGCTTGGGGTCGTCGACGCCTGCCATTATCTCGAGCAGCAGATCCAGATTTTCCTCATCGCTTGCATCAATACCTGCAAAGCGGGCCGATCGCACACCGGGATTGCCGTCAAGCGCATCGACTGCGATGCCGGAGTCATCAGCCATGGCAGGCAAGCCACAAGACTCTGCCGCATGGCGGGCTTTTAGCAGTGCATTTTCGATGAAGGTCTGGCCGGTTTCTTCCACTGAAGAAATACCCAGTTCGGTCTGCGCAACGATCTCTACCTGCACCGACTTAAACAGGTCTTCAATCTCGCAAATCTTTGCAGCATTGCCACTCGCCAGTACAATTTTTTCGGGCCTGTGCAACGCAGTTAGCCGGCAGATTCTATCGCGATTACCTGCATCAACAGAATTTCATCAATCCCTTTGTTGGCAAGATCAAGCAAGGCATTGAGTTCCGCACGATCGAATGCGTGCCCTTCTGCCGTTCCCTGGACTTCGACAAAACGTCCTGCGTCGTTCATCACGACATTCATATCTGTTTCCGCTTGCGAGTCTTCGTCGTAGTCGAGATCGAGAACGGGCACTCCTCGATAAATGCCGACAGAAATTGCCGCAATCTGTCCGTGCAGCGGATTGCTTTTCAGATCGCCAGCCGCACACATTCTGTTCATGGCGATGGATAACGCCACGAATGCACCACTGATGGCGGCCGTCCGCGTGCCACCGTCTGCCTGCAAAACATCGCAATCGAGCGTGACGGTTCGTTCACCAAGCGCTTTCATGTCAGTGGCTGCACGCAACGATCGACCTCTGTTTGCCGCGCGCTGCTTCGCGCGCTACACGAGAATTCGTCGAGCCTGGCAACATGCCATATTCGCCGGTTACCCAACCTTTGCCGCCGCCGCGCAACCACGGCGGTACGCGGTTTTCTACGCTGGCGGTACAAAGTACGCGCGTATCGCCGAACTCGGCCAGCACACTGCCCGCCGCATGTTTTGTGTAGTCGATAATGAATTGTACCGGCCTCAATTCATCCGCCTCGCGGCCACTGGGTCGCATGTTTTCTCCTTTGGTTTTAATGCGGTGACAGTACACCGAATTAGAATGTCACTGTATCGGGAAGTTTACTCGCCCAGCCAAAGCAGCGCAGTAGCCGTTGTGTTGTCGCTATACGGCGCATTCACCGTCAGTGCCTGGATACTAAGTGTTTTCAGGTTCTCCGCCAGCGTCTCATCGTCGCGGGTCGCAACCGCAGCGATTTCATCGTCGTTCATGCCCGACCAAAGACCATCGGAGCATGCCAGCAGGACGTCACCACGGCGCAGCATTTTCTTGCGGGTAATGCTCATATCCGGCACCGGTGCGTCGCCGCCAATGCAACATTCGACAAAATTTCGCATCGGGTGATTGAGTGCCTCTTCTTCGGTAATGGCACCTTCCTGAATCATGACTTCGACGTGGCTGTGATCCCTGGAGCGTGTCACCAGTTTGCCATCGCGCAACTGGTAAATTCTGCTATCTCCGATATGCCCCCACCAGGTGCCGCCCTCCTGAATGAGACATACAGCACAGGTCGCTCGTGGACGAAAGTCGACCGCGAGATCAGCGCCCAATTTGACGACCGCGTCATGCGCCTTTGCCAGGGCCATATACAAAAATCCCTGTGGGTCGAAAATCGGCAGATCAGCTGCTGTGAACAGGTCCTGCACGATTTTGATACCGACCTCTGCTGCCTGCGCACCGTTCGCATGACCGCCCATACCGTCGAAAACGAGCATCATCGCCGCATCCTCGGCCACCACAACGGCCGCGCGATCCTGGTTGTCCTGACGGTCCCCGAGGGCGGAGACTTTGGCGTATTCAATTTTCATTTGTGGCGTTAAGACCTTTGTGCTGGTCGGCGTCGGTCGGCCAGCTTAGAATAAACGGGCAAATAATCAAATCCTGCGCATTCTAATGGCGTTCGATTTCGTGCAGTATCGCGCTCCTTTGGCGCATTGTCCGTGATCGGGTCATCGGAATATGCGACAACAGCAGGCAATACTCGCCAGGGGATTCATCATGATAAACAGTATGACCGGCTTCGCCCGGGCCACGGCTGATACACCCTTCGGCGCGCTGACCGTCGAGCTGCGGTCGGTGAATCACCGCTATCTCGATGTGCAGTTTCGCCTGCCGGAAGAACTGCGGTCAAAAGAGGTCGAGCTCAGAGCCCGCATCAATGCAGTCCTTGGTCGAGGCAAGGTTGAGTGCTCCCTGCACCTGCGCCGAGCGGCGGGCAATTCTGGCACGCTTGAATTGAATGAGGCGCTGGTGAAACAGATCGGGGCAAGCATCACCGATATTGCCCGCTTGCTGCCGGACACCCGCGCCCCGGACCCGATCGACGTACTGCGCTGGCCCGGCGTCATAGCAGAACCCGAAGTCGATACCGAGCCACTTTTCGCCGAATCGTTTGCCTTGCTTGATCGGGCGCTGAAAGCACTCGAGTCCATGCGCTCCAGCGAAGGCGCGCGCATCGCGACGATGCTTGAATCGAGGCTGCGCGAAATTCTCGATATTGCGTCCGTGGTCAGGGAACGGATGCCGGAAGTCCTCGCGGCGGTTCGCCTTCGCCAGCAGGAACGGATAGCGAAACTGGATATCGATGCTGATCCTGACCGCCTCGAAACCGAACTTGCATTGATCGCACAGAAACTCGATGTTGGCGAGGAACTCGACCGGCTTGAAAGCCACATCAGTGAGATTCGGTCAGCGCTGCAGGCAGACGAGCCGACGGGTCGGCGACTGGACTTTCTGATGCAGGAACTCAATCGCGAGGCAAATACCCTGGGGTCAAAGTCTGCTGACACGGAAACGAGCAAGGCCGCGGTTGATCTGAAAGTCCTGATCGAACAGATGCGCGAACAGATCCAGAACGTGGAGTGACACCGTTGAGCATTGAGGGAAGACTTTTCGTGATTGCGGCGCCTTCAGGCGCTGGCAAGACGACGCTGGTCAAGGCGCTTGTAGAGCGCAATCCGGAACTGAAGTTTTCCATCTCCTATACCACTCGAAAAAAGCGCGCGACTGAGAAGGATGGCCGCGACTATTTCTTCGTCGAAGAGCCGGCTTTTCTGCGCTTGAAGTCTCAGGGTGACCTGCTGGAGTCGGCACTTGTTTTTGACAACCACTACGGCACCAGTCGATCGCAGGTCGGGGAACACCTCGCCCGTGGCGACAACGTTATTCTGGAAATTGACTGGCAGGGTGCACAGCAGGTGCGGGCCTCGATGCCGGGCTGTGTCACGATATTCATTTTGCCGCCCTCACGGGCAGAACTGGAATCGCGCCTGCGCGGCCGCCAGACGGACAGCGAGGAGGTCATTGCAAGGCGGCTCGCGGACGCCCTGGGTGACATGTCTCACTGGCAGGAATTCGACTTTGTAATCATCAACGACGTGCTTGCCGATGCCGTCAATGAGCTCGAGGCAATTCTGTCAGGTGATGACGCCGCGAGGCATGCCGGCAACCGGCAGCTCACGGGTCGAATCGAGACTGTCCTGAAGACCCGTTGAAAGAGCGCTATCCAAGCGGCTGGTAAGTGCGATACACTGACCGGCTTGCCAAAATCAGGCCCACCGGCCGACTAGTCAGATTAGACCCGTCAGGAGTTAAACGCACATGGCCAGAATTACGGTCGAAGATTGTCTGCAAAATGTCGAGAACATTTTTGAAATGGTGCTGGTTGCCGCCAAACGTGCCCGCCGCGTGGCCCACGGTGCAGAACCCCTGGTTGAGGTTAATAATGACAAACCAACGGTTGTTGCATTGCGAGAGATCGCCGAGGGCCACATCACGCCGGCTATTCTCGAAGAAATAGATCAGCCGATGCCGGAAGAATTCATGCCGCCTGAGATTGTTGAAGAAGCCCTTCCCATGCGTGGAATTTCAATCGGCGACTAGTACGACTCCAGAGTTTAATCGGACAATACTCTATCGGATAGGCCTCAATCGGATATCACGCTAGCGGATACCGCGCTACCTGTAGAGCAGGCTGCAGATTGAGCTATTATGAGGCATGGATTACGCCGCCACATTGCTCGCCAGACTTCCAGGCACTTCTGTCCGTCGCAGCAAGGACCTTCGGCAACTGGTCGAAACGCTCGAAAGCTACTTTTCGCCTGAGCAGATTGAACAGGTCCTGAAAGCATATGAATTCGGCGCACTGGCCCACGCAGGACAGACACGCCTGTCCGGTCAACCCTATATCTCGCATCCCGTAGCCGTTGCTACGATGCTGGGCGAGATGCATCTCGATCCGCAGACCATCATTGCAGCGATACTGCACGACGTTGTGGAAGATACCGACATTCCGCTCAGCGAACTTGAGGAAAAGTTCGGCCCTGAGGTAGCGTCACTGGTCGATGGTGTCAGCAAACTGGACCAGATCCAGTTCACCAACCGAGCAGAAGCGCAGGCGGAGAGTTTTCGCAAGATGATGCTGGCCATGATCGAGGATATCCGCGTTATCCTGGTCAAACTCGCTGACCGCATGCACAACATGGTCACGCTCGACGCCATGCCACGTGCAAAGCAAGCAAGAATTGCGCGCGAGACGCTCGAGATTTACGCACCCATTGCTAACCGGCTTGGCATAAACCAAATGAAGGTCGCACTTGAGGACCTCGGTTTTCGATATCTCTACCCGTACCGGTATTCCGTTTTACTAAAGGCTTTAAAACGCAGCAAGGGAAGCCAGCGCCAAATTGTCAGAAAGATTTCCGAACGAATGCTCGCCGCGATGAAAGAGGATGGAATCGACGGTGAGGTACGCGGTCGGCAGAAACACCTTTATAGTATTTACAAAAAGATGGCCGACAAGAAACGCTCGTTGCGGGACATTGTGGATGTCTATGGTTTTCGTATTATCGTCGCCGATGTAAACACCTGCTACCGTATACTCGGGCTGGTCCACAACCTCTACAAACCGATGCCAGGTCGCTTCAAGGATTACATCGCCATTCCGCGCATCAATGGTTACCAGTCATTACACACAACGTTGTTCGGACCCAAAGGATTGCCGCTGGAAGTTCAGATTCGAACGACAGACATGGAAAGCGTCGCGGAGTCCGGGGTTGCCGCGCACTGGCAATACAAGGCAATTGACAAGGCGAGTGCAACACCGCAGAGGCGTGCGCGGGACTGGCTGGCCCGCCTGCAGGAGATACAGGAAACCGGGACATCTGAAGAATTTCTTGAAAGTGTCAAGGTCGATTTATTTCCGGACAAAATTTATGTCTTCACGCCCAAGGGCGACATCATGCCGTTGCCAAAAGGTGCAACCGTGGTCGACTTCGCTTACGCCGTACATACCGATGTTGGCAATCGTTGCGTTGCGGCCAAAGTCGATCGGACACTAGTGCCGCTACGCACAACCTTGAACAACAGCCAGACAGTGGAAATTGTCACCACGCGAGGTGCCAAACCGAACCCGAACTGGGTCACTTTTGTGACCACGGCAAAAGCACGATCTGCAATTCAAAAGTATATGCGCAACATGCGCTCGAACGAATCCGTGGATCTCGGCAAGCGCCTTCTTGACCGCTCACTCAAAGATCTCGGCTCATCTCTCCGAAAAGTTGGCAAAGTCCGCTTGCGAGAGGCGCTAGATGAGCTTGAACTCGAGGATGCCAATTCACTATTCGAACAGATCGGACTCGGTGAAAGACTATCTCCATTGACGGCCAGATTCCTGAACGGCCAGGCGAATGACGATGTCGAGCCCGCATCCGGCAGCCTGGTAATTGCCGGTACCGAAGGCATGGTCGTGAGTTACGGAAAATGTTGTTACCCGATCCCGGGCGACAATGTCATGGGCTATTTGAGCTCGGGTCGCGGTGTCGTTATTCACCGTAACTCCTGCGGCAACCTGATTAACTTTCGAAAACAACCGGAAAAATGGCTGGCGGTCAGTTGGGAGGACAATATTGATCGCGACTTTTCCAGCCAGATACAGGTTGAAACGGTCAACAAGACAGGGGTACTGGCTGAGGTTGCTGCCGTCATCGCCAAATCTGTGTCGAACATCGAAGAAGTTTCGGTCAACAACAAGCATCACGACATTTCATCGATGACGTTTTTGTTGCAAGTCAAGAATCGTGTTCACCTCGCGCGCATCATGCGCAATGTTCGTAAAATGGAAAACGTCATTCGTGTCAGCCGCGACACGGCGTAGCCAACATCACCGGGAGAAATCAATTGAGCAAGACACCCATCGTTACCGACCAGGCACCTTCGGCAATCGGCACATATTCACAGGCAATCAGAAGTGGAAACCTGGTTTTCATGTCGGGACAGATTCCTCTCGACCCCGCGACCATGGAACTCGTCGAGGGCGATTTCGAAGCGCGCACGCGACGCGTCTTCGACAATCTCGATGCAGTGGCAACCGCTGCGGGTGGCTCTCTCGACCAGATCATCAAACTCACCATTTTCCTGACTGACATGGGCAACTTTGCGACGGTTAATCGTGTGATGGAAGATTACTTTTCACAACCGTTTCCAGCCCGCGCTGCGCTCGGCGTTGCCTCGTTGCCCAAAGGTGCCGATGTAGAGGCAGAGGCGATTCTGGCGCTATAAGAAAGGCAAGCTGCCGGGTGAAAAACAAACAAGCCAGTCTGTCCTCATCGCTGATCGTTCTTCGCGGTGTTGGTCCTGCCCTGGCAAAAACGCTCAGTCGGCTCGGCCTGTTGCGGGTGGAGGACCTGTTGTTTCTGTTGCCGCTGCGCTACGAAGACCGAACAGTATTGATTCCGATTGGCTCAGTGCGACCTGGCATGCGCTGCCTGATTGGCGGTGAAGTACTACGCGCAGAAACTGTTTATCGGGGTCGGCGCAGCATGCTGGTTTCAATCGGTGATGACAGCGGCCAGATAACGTTGCGCTTCTTCCATTTTTCCCGCCAGCAACAGGCACAATTTCGCGAGGGCATAACCATCACCTGCTTCGGCGATGTGCGTCCGGGTCCATCGGGGCTTGAAATCGTGCACCCCGAGTATCGTTTGCTGCGCGTCGGCCAGGAACCTGAAGTTAGCGATTCGCTCACATCGGTCTATCCGTTGACGGAGGGAGTGCAGCAGGGCCGGTTGAGAAATCTCGTCGGGCAGGCATTGAACATGCTTGAACATGAGTCGCCGGATGAGTTGTTGCCCGATGAAATACTGCAAAAACTATCGCTGCCGCGATTGACGACCGCACTGAAATACCTGCATAACCCGCCGCCTGATGTTGACTTGCAGAGCATCGAGGCTGGCAAGCATCCCTGCCAGGTCAGGCTTTCATTCGAGGAGTTGCTTGCTCATTACATGAGCCTTCGAAACCTGCGCTATCTTGCGAAGCAGGAAGCTGCCATCCCACTCACTGATAAGGCAAACCTGAGCGCGAAATTTATTGCCAGCCTGCCCTATGAGTTGACGGCAGCGCAGCAGCGCGTTGTTGCCGAAATCGATGCTGACCTGCGGGGGACAAGCCCGATGATGCGTTTGATCCAGGGCGATGTGGGTTCCGGCAAGACCGTTGTTGCCGCCGCTGCCTGCGCGCAGGCAGCATCGTCCGGTGTGCAAGCGGCAATCATGGCCCCGACTGAATTGCTCGCCGAGCAACACTGGGCCAGCTTCTCCGCCTGGTTTGGAGAAAGCGAAATAGAACTGGCCTGGCTGTCAGGAAGCCAGAAAGTTGCTCAACGGCGCGCCTCACTGGAAGCCATTCAAAGTGGCACGGCCAACATCATTATCGGCACGCACGCGTTGTTTCAGGAAGGCGTTGATTTCGCCAACCTTGGCCTGGTTGTCATTGACGAACAACACCGTTTCGGCGTGCATCAAAGGGTCGCGTTGAGAGACAAGGGGATTGGCAACGGCAAGCACCCTCACCAGCTGGTCATGACGGCAACGCCTATTCCACGCACACTGGCGATGGCTGCTTACGCTGATCTCGACACGTCGGTTATCGATGAATTGCCGCCGGGACGCCAGCCGGTCACGACCGTTGCGCTTGTAGAGACGCGACGAGGCGACGTTATCGAACGTGTAAGACAGGCTTGTGCAAGCGGGCAACAGGCATATTGGGTCTGCCCGTTGATTGATGAATCCGAACTGCTTGACTACCAGGC